>NZ_JTLF01000046.1:0-8880 GCF_000798855.1 Enterobacter sp. ZOR0014
GAACATCGTGCTACGCGCGGCGGCTGGCTGTGCCGCAGGGGTGCTACCGTTAGCGTTGAAGTTATCAACGGCGGCAACCTGATCCGGGTTCTCAGGCGCGACGCTTTCTGGCGACGTTGAAACCGGTTTGCCCAACGTGCTGTTCAGCATCTGCAGATCCTGCTCGTTCAGCGTACCCAGAGCCTGTTTGATGTTCAGCTGGTTAATCAGGTACTGGTAACGTGCGCTGGAGAGCTGCTGTTTCGCGTTGTACAACGTGGTGGTCGCGTCGAGCACGTCAACAATCGTACGTGTACCCACGGAGTAACCGGCTTCCATCGCGTCCAGGGAGCTCTGTGCAGACACCACGGCCTGTTTATAGGCGTTGATGCTGCTGATAGAGGCGTTCACGTTGTTGAAGGAAGAGCGAACGGTCTGCACCACGTTGCGGTGCGCGCTTTCCAGCTGCTCGCTCGCGCCAACAAAGTTGTACTGCGCCTGTTTCACCTGCGAGTTAACCTGACCCCCCTGGTACAGCGGCAGGGAGAAGCTCAGGCCCACTTTGTTCTGGCCCATATTGCTGTCGTCATACTGTGACGTATTGGTTTTAGAGCCGCTGTAGCTGGTATCAGAGACGCCGGTAGACGCGCTCAGGCTCAGGGTTGGCAGGTGACCGTCCTGCGCCTGACGAATTTGCTCGCGGGCCAGATCCTGGCTCAGACGCGCCTGCAGCAAGCTCAGGTTGCGGTTTTCCGCCTCTTTCAGCAGCGCGTTAACCGCCTGCGGTTTATCCGTCTTAAAGCTGTCCACGTTCAGAGAGGCCAGCTCAGGATAGTAGTTGCCGGTGACCTGACGCAGCGCTTCGAGCGCGTTGTCGAGGTTATTACGCGCGGTCACTTCGTTAGCCAGCACGGTGTCGTACTGTGAACGGGCGTTCTGTACGTCGGTGATCGCTACCAGACCCACGTTGAAGCGCTGGGTGGTTTGATCCAACTGACGGTAAATCGCCTGTTTCTGCGCTTCAGTGTAGGAGAGCGCGTCGATGGCGCTCAGCACGTTGAAATACGCGGTGGCCGTGTTCAGGATCAGCGTCTGCTGATCGGTCTGATAGGTGACGTCCTGAATACCCGCGCTCTTTTCCTGCAGGGTCAGGGCACGCCATTTGGACATATCAAACAGCGTCTGTGTTAATTGCAGTGAGGCGCTGGTAGCATTGGAGTTAACGCCGTTAGCGTCGCGGAAACCGTTGCTGTAGGTATAATCTGCACCTAAACCTAACTGCGGCAGCAGTGGGCTACGCGCTTCGTTAATCTTTTCAAACGCAGCATCACGATCGGCCGCTGATTTACGTAAATCAGGGTTGCCCAGACGTGCCTGCTGGTAGACCTGTAACAGGTTTTCCGCCTGGCTCATTGCACTGAAGCCCGTCAGGCTCAGGCCGATAAGGATGGGGAGCAATTTCTTCATTTGCATTCCTTGTTGTGAAGCAGTATTAGCGCTGATCTAATTAAAAAATAATTGCCGATTCTAACAGAATCATCCACACCAAAAGGTTGGCGTTACGTGCCATCTGGCGGTAATTTGCACCAATCTACCATATAGCCTTACAAACGGCAGCCAAACAGCCTTGAAATTCACAATTTCATCACCATTGCTACCAGGACTCGACTCATGCAAAAACCAGAAAAGTTGCCCGTGACATTCGCCAAAAACGATGTAGAAATTATTGCACGAGAAACGCTTTATAGCGGTTTTTTTTCAATGGATCTTTACCGTTTCAGGCATCGCCTGTTTAACGGTGAAATGAGCGGCGAAATCAGACGCGAAATTTTTGAGCGCGGGCATGCGGCTGTCTTGCTACCCTTTGACCCAGTGCGTGATGAAGTTGTGCTGGTGGAGCAGATCCGCATCGCCGCGTATGACGTCAGTGAGAGCCCGTGGCTGCTGGAGATGGTGGCCGGGATGATCGAAGAGGGCGAGACGGTTGAAGACGTCGCACGCCGCGAGGCGCTGGAAGAGGCCGGGCTGGTGGTTGGTCGTACAAAACCGGTGTTGAGTTATCTGGCGAGCCCGGGGGGCACCAGCGAGCGCTTGTCCATCATGGTGGGCGAAGTGGACGCCACGACGGCGGAAGGGATCCACGGTCTGGCTGATGAAAACGAAGATATTCGGGTTCATGTGGTGAGCCGGGAACAGGCTTATCAGTGGGTAGAAGAGGGGAAAATCGACAACGCAGCGTCTGTCATTGCCCTGCAATGGCTGCAACTGCATTATCAGACATTACGAAACGAGTGGAAAAATGAAGCGCTATACACCTGACTTCCCAGAAATGATGCGCCTGTGCGAAACCAATTTCGCACAATTGCGCCGCCTGCTGCCGAGAAATGACGCACCCGGCGAAACGGTAAGCTATCAGGTGAGCAATGCGCAGTATCGGTTAACGATAACAGAATCAACGCGCTACACTACGCTGGTCGAAATTGAACAAACGGCGCCCAGCATTAGCTACTGGAGCCTGCCGTCAATGACGGTGCGCCTCTATCATGATGCGATGGTCGCTGAAGTGTGTTCGAGTCAGCAGATCTTTCGCTTCAAGGCGCGGTATGATTACCCGAATAAAAAGTTGCATCAACGCGACGAAAAGCATCAAATTAACCAGTTTTTAGCCGACTGGCTAAGATATTGTTTAGCACATGGAGCAATGGCGATTCCGGTTTGTTAGCGTCATAAACCTACCTAAGGACACCATTTGGAAAGCCTGTTGAACCTGACTGTTGCTGGTGGGGCGCCAGTCAGGATATTACAAATCACCGATACCCACCTTTTTGCCGAAAAGCATGAGACGCTGCTCGGGGTGAATACCTGGGAGAGCTATCAGGCAGTACTTAGCGCCATTCACGCTGAACATCGCGACTGCGATCTGATAGTTGCAACAGGCGATCTGGCGCAGGACCAATCCTCCGCGGCCTACCAGCATTTTGCTGAAGGCATCGCGAGCTTTAGCGTGCCTTGCGTCTGGCTGCCGGGGAACCACGATTTCCAGCCCGCGATGTACAGCTCGCTCCAGGACGCGGGGATTTCTCCGGCGAAGTGTGTTTTTGCGGGTGAAAAGTGGCAGATCCTGCTGCTGGACAGCCAGGTATTTGGCGTCCCGCACGGTGAGTTAAGCGAGTTTCAACTCGACTGGCTGGAGACCAAACTGGCTGCCGAACCTGAACGTCATACCCTGCTGTTGCTGCATCATCATCCGCTCCCGGCGGGCTGCAGCTGGCTCGATCAACACAGCCTGCGTAACTCCGCCGCGCTGGATCGCGTGCTGACGAAGTTCCCCCGCGTGAAACATCTGCTGTGCGGACACATTCATCAGGAACAGGATCTCGACTGGAACGGGCGCCGCATGCTGGCGACGCCGTCGACCTGCGTGCAGTTTAAACCGCACTGTGCCAACTTTACGCTGGATACTATCGCGCCAGGCTGGCGCTGGCTGGAACTGCATGCCGACGGCACGCTGACCACGGAAGTCTGCCGTCTGGCAGGCGCACAATTCCGACCAGATACCGCTTCAGAAGGCTATTGATGTCTACGCTCCTTTATCTGCACGGATTCAACAGCTCGCCGCGCTCCGCAAAAGCGACACAGTTTCGCCAGTGGCTGAGCGAGCATCACCCCCATGTTGAGATGATTATCCCGCAGCTGCCGCCTTATCCGGCGGAGGCGGCGGAAATGCTCGAATCCATCGTGCTTGAACACGGCGGTGAATCGTTTGGTGTGGTCGGCTCATCGCTGGGCGGGTACTACGCCACCTGGCTCTCGCAATGCTTTATGCTGCCGGCCGTTGTGGTGAATCCGGCGGTACGGCCATTTGAGCTGCTGAGGGACTTTCTTGGTGAAAACGAGAACCCCTACACCGGGCAGCAATATGTGCTAGAGTCACGCCATATTTACGATCTCAAAGTTATGCAGGTCGACCCGCTTGAAGCGCCGGATCTCATCTGGCTGCTGCAACAGACGGGTGATGAAGTGCTGGATTACCGCCAGGCAGTGGCGTATTACGCATCCTGCCGCCAGACTATAGAAGAAGGCGGAAACCATGCTTTCACGGGCTTTGAGAATCATTTCACCCAGATTGTCGATTTTCTTGGACTGCACAGCCACTGACAATCAATGCGAATTGCTAGTTTAAATCATGACGCAAACCTATAACGCTGATGCCATTGAGGTCCTCACCGGGCTTGAGCCGGTTCGCCGCCGCCCGGGGATGTACACCGATACAACGCGCCCAAACCACCTGGGCCAGGAAGTTATTGATAACAGTGTGGACGAAGCGCTGGCGGGCCATGCCAAACGCGTTGACGTCATCCTGCATGCCGATCAGTCGCTGGAAGTTATCGACGACGGGCGCGGCATGCCGGTGGACATCCACCCGGAAGAGGGCGTGCCTGCCGTTGAGCTGATCCTGTGTCGTCTGCACGCGGGCGGTAAGTTCTCCAACAAAAACTACCAGTTCTCCGGCGGTTTGCACGGCGTGGGGATTTCCGTGGTTAACGCCCTGTCCAAACGGGTGGAAGTGAACGTCCGTCGCGACGGTCAGGTCTATAACATCGCGTTTGAAAACGGCGAAAAGGTGCAGGATCTGCAGGTTGTCGGCACGTGCGGCAAACGCAACACCGGTACCAGCGTCCACTTCTGGCCAGACGAAAGCTTCTTCGACAGCCCGCGTTTTTCCGTTTCTCGCCTGACGCACCTGCTGAAAGCGAAAGCGGTGCTGTGTCCGGGCGTAGAAATCACCTTTACCGATCACGTCAACAACACCGAGCAGACCTGGTGCTACGCCGATGGTCTTAATGACTATCTGTGCGAAGCGGTAAACGGCCTGCCGACGCTGCCGGAAAAACCGTTCGTCGGTAACTTTAGCGGTGACACTGAAGCGGTGGACTGGGCGCTGCTGTGGCTGCCGGAAGGCGGCGAGCTGCTGACGGAAAGCTACGTCAACCTGATTCCAACCATGCTCGGCGGTACGCACGTCAACGGCCTGCGTCAGGGCCTGCTGGATGCGATGCGCGAGTTCTGCGAATACCGCAACATTCTGCCGCGCGGCGTGAAGCTATCGGCGGAAGATATCTGGGATCGCTGCGCCTACGTGCTCTCCGTGAAGATGCAGGATCCGCAATTTGCCGGCCAGACCAAAGAGCGTCTGTCGTCACGTCAGTGTGCGGCGTTCGTCTCCGGCGTGGTGAAAGATGCCTTTACCCTGTGGCTGAACCAGAACGTTCAGGCGGCAGAGATGCTGGCTGAAATGGCAATTTCCAGCGCCCAGCGCCGTCTGCGTGCGGCGAAGAAAGTGGTACGTAAAAAGCTGACGAGCGGCCCTGCGCTGCCGGGCAAGCTGGCGGACTGTACCGCACAGGACCTCAACCGTACCGAGCTGTTCCTCGTGGAAGGGGACTCGGCGGGCGGGTCGGCCAAACAGGCGCGCGATCGTGAATATCAGGCGATCATGCCGCTTAAGGGTAAGATCCTGAACACCTGGGAAGTCTCTTCAGATGAAGTGCTGGCTTCGCAGGAAGTGCATGATATTTCCGTAGCGATCGGTATCGATCCTGACAGCGACGATCTGAGCCAGCTGCGTTACGGCAAGATCTGTATCCTCGCGGATGCGGACTCCGATGGTCTGCACATTGCCACGCTGCTGTGCGCGCTGTTCGTGAAGCACTTCCGCACGCTGGTGAAAAACGGTCACGTCCACGTGGCGCTGCCGCCGCTGTACCGTATCGACCTCGGCAAAGAGGTTTATTACGCACTGACGGAAGAAGAGAAGGCGGGCGTGCTGGAACAGCTGAAGCGTAAGAAGGGCAAGCCTAACGTCCAGCGCTTTAAAGGGCTGGGTGAGATGAACCCGATGCAGCTGCGTGAAACGACGCTGGATCCGAATACGCGCCGTCTGGTGCAGCTGACCATCAGCGACGAAGACGAACAGCAAACGAATGCCATGATGGATATGCTCCTTGCCAAGAAACGTTCGGAAGACCGACGTAACTGGCTGCAGGAGAAGGGTGATATGGCGGATATTGAGGCCTGATGCCCTCACCCTAACCCTCTCCCACAGGGAGAGGGAATGGATCGTAGGCCCGGTAAGCGTGAGCGCCACCGGGCTTTTTTACATCAAAACTCCATCTTCACCGTAAACTGCACTTCACGCGGATCGCCGATTTGGTTGCCCAGATTATTGGTCGCGATAGATGACGTGTAGTAGGTCTTATCAAACAGGTTCTTCACGTTGACCTGCAGCGTCACCGGATACTGCAGCTTCATCTTGTACGCCGCAAACGCATCCGCCACGAAATAGCCCGGCAGATAATAATCCGCACCGTTGGTCGCTGAGCGACGGCTCACGCCATGTCCGCCGCCGCCGAGGGTCAGCGTATTCCCGGCAAACGCATTATGAATATCGTAGGTCAGGAACAGGGAACCGGTATGGCGTGGTACGTTTGGCAGCGGTTTACCCGCATAGTCCGGGTCTTCCAGCACTTTCGCGTCGGTATAGCCGTAGCTGGCGATAATGTTGGTGTTCTCCGTCAGCGACCCGGCGAGATCCACCTCTACGCCCTGAGAACGCACGCGGCCCGCGGTTTTGGCGATGGTTTCGCCCCCGATGCTTTCGGTATACAGCACGTTGCGTTTGTGAATATCAAACAGCGCGATGTTGGCAGTAACCCCGTCGAACAGGTCGAACTTTGCGCCCACTTCGTAGGCATTCGACGTTTCCGGCGGCAGGTCGCCAATATAGCTCGCAATGGACGACTGCGGCATAAACGTCTGGGAGTAGTTAGCAAACAGCGAAACGGACGGCGTGAGTTTGTAAACCAGCCCCAGCTTTGGCGTCCACTGTTCGTCGCGACTGTCGGTGTTAACGTTGAAAGGACGGCCTTTACCGGCGTACTGGGTGTAATACTGATAGCGCATCCCGGCGACGGCGATCCATTTATCGGTCAGGTACAGGGCATCCTGCGCGTAGGCAGAGTAACTCTCCTGCTTCAGCGTCTGGTCGCTGTCAGCGGCGGAGACGGTTGTACACTTGTCGAGTTTGCCGTAAACCGGATGGTAAATATTGAAACCTTTGACGTTCTTACAGCGCATCATGTCCGTACGCAGCAGATCGTAATTTTCATACGACACGCCGGTCAGGATCTCATTGTAAAAGCCCGCGATATCCACGTTGCCCTGCAAATCCGCGCGGGTGCTGTGCATGCGCTGGGTTGAGCCCTGGGTCGCATCCACGCGACGGGTGAGGTTACCGGTTTTGGCATCGTAGGCCATCACGCGGGCCTGGTTATCGCTGTATTTATCCTGGCTGTAGCTGTAGTCGAACTTCGCGGTCCACTGGCTATTAAGGCGGTATTCCGCGTTAAGCTGAGCGAGATCGGACTGCCCGTCAGTGATGTTAAACGGCTCGTCAAAACGGGTATTGCGATCGACGTTCACCGGCTGTTTGGTGTTGAGGTCGAAGATCGTGCCGCGATCGAACGGCGTTTTATAGTCGCGGTGGGAATAGAGTACGGTCACCGTGGCATCATCGCCAAACCAGGTCAGGGAGGGGGCGATAAAGGTGCTGCGTTCGTTACCGAAATTGCGCCAGTAGTCCTCGTCCTGATACTCCCCTGTCAGGCGGTACGCCAGACGGGTCCCGTCAATCGGGCCGGTCACGTCAACCTGTCCGGTGCCGCCGCCAAAGCTGGAGGAGGTGGCAGAAATTGCGCCGCCGAAGGTTTTCTCCGGGCGTTTAGTGACGACATTAATCAGGCCGCCCGGATCGAGAATGCCATAAAGCGTTGAGGCCGGGCCTTTCAGCACCTCCACGCGTTCGGTAGCGGCGTTGAAGCTACGCGGCAGGACGGTACGCAGACCGTTGGTCATGATCGAGCCGTCACGGTTCGCGCCAAATCCACGGCGTACAAAGGCATCCTGCGTACCGCCCAGGGTGTTGGTCTGAACCACGTTGCTGACGTTATACAGCGCTTCATCGAGCGTGGTAGCGTGCTGATCCTCAAGCACTTTATCGCTGACGGTATTCACCACCTGCGGGATATCCAGCATGGGCATGGTGGTCAGCGTCGCGGTGGAGGTGTTCAGCGGCTGGTAGCCGTTGGTGGCCTCCGCCACGGCAGTGGGATCGGCGATAACGGTAAGCGTTTCGCCGTCTTTAGCCGTATTAGCGTCTGCGGCCTGTACCAGCGGTGCGATAAACAGCAGAGAAAAGAGCGCGCGCCCTTTTACCCCAGAGAGTGAAGGTGTGAACGTAGCCATTACATCTGTTATCCCGAAATATCCGTGAATCACCTCCACGGAAGAATGTGTGAGTCATTGCCCTTAATGGTCTGCTCGTTAGCCAGAACCGGCATCGAACATGTAATTGAGAATCATTCAATCATGCAGGCATGTAGTAGTAAATGAAAAAAGATGAAAATTGGCTACACAGGCGAAACGTGACGAAAATACAAAAGGTTAACCATTTAATTGATTGAAAAATAGATACTTATTTGTGTTTTGTATCGCGTATCAATGCCCCGTTACCCCTGGTTTTTCAAGGGTGTTTCTTCACTTGACTACTACATGACGCGGCGGCAAACTCTCAAAAGAGAATGATTTTTATTTATATTTATTGCTGTTTTTCATTACGTTGGCATTCACGTGGCTCATAACACCCAAAAACCGGGACTGGTTCTGGAGAATCTTTCTGCCGGTTACCAGAAAAAAATCATCGTTGATGATATCTCCCTTACGATCCCGCAGCAGAAAATAACCGTTCTGGTGGGTGCGAACGGCTGCGGAAAATCGACGCTGCTGAGTACGATTGCGCGCTTACTCCAGCCGCTGGGCGGCGCGGCCGTTCTCGACGGCAAG
>NZ_JTLF01000160.1:0-10598 GCF_000798855.1 Enterobacter sp. ZOR0014
GAACATCCGGGTATCCGACGCTTCGTCATCCTTCCGCTGTTGATCAACATTCTTCTGATGGGCGGCGCGTTCTGGTGGCTTTTTACAAAGCTCGAGAGCTGGATCCCTGCGTTAATGAGCTATGTGCCCGACTGGCTACAGTGGCTGAACTATCTGCTCTGGCCGGTGGCGGTTATCTCCGTGCTGCTGGTGTTCGGCTATTTCTTCTCAACCATCGCTAACTGGATAGCCGCACCGTTTAACGGCCTGCTGGCAGAACAGCTGGAGGCGCGGCTTACCGGCGCGACGCCGCCGGACACGGGCGTGCTCGGGATCATGAAAGATATCCCCCGCATCATGAAGCGCGAGTGGCAGAAATTTGCCTGGTACCTTCCCCGCGCGGTAGTGCTGCTTATCCTCTATTTTGTTCCCGGCATTGGCCAGACCGTGGCGCCGGTGCTGTGGTTCCTGTTCAGCGCCTGGATGCTCGCCATCCAGTATTGTGATTATCCGTTCGATAACCACAAGGTACCGTTTAAAGCGATGCGCAACGCCCTGCGTACCCAGAAGCTCGCCAATATGCAGTTCGGCGCGCTGACCAGCCTGTTCACGATGATTCCCTTCCTGAACCTGTTCATCATGCCGGTTGCTGTGTGCGGCGCGACGGCAATGTGGGTGGACTGCTACCGTGCTAAGCACGCGTTATGGAAATAATGCAAAAATGTGTAAAGCAGGGGTGGCTTATGCCGCCCCTTATTCCATACTGATCCCCATTATTTCCTTGCAGTATATAGATATGCGAATTCCTTACTTCCCCCTCCCTGCTTAGCAGGTATGCTGGGGCGGTATCCCAATTTCATACAGTTAAGGACAGGCCATGAGTAAGATTTATGAAGACAACTCGCTGACTATCGGTCATACGCCCCTGGTTCGACTGAACCGTATCGGTAATGGACGCATTCTGGCGAAGGTCGAATCTCGTAACCCGAGCTTCAGCGTAAAATGCCGTATCGGTGCAAACATGATTTGGGATGCTGAAAAACGTGGCGTGCTGAAGCCTGGCGTTGAACTGGTTGAACCGACCAGCGGTAACACCGGTATCGCTCTGGCCTATGTCGCTGCCGCGCGTGGCTATAAACTGACGCTGACCATGCCGGAAACCATGAGTATCGAACGCCGCAAACTGCTCAAAGCACTCGGCGCGAACCTCGTACTGACCGAAGGTGCGAAGGGCATGAAAGGTGCCATTCAGAAAGCGGAAGAGATTGTCGCCAGCGATCCGGCAAAATATCTGCTGCTGCAGCAGTTCAGCAACCCGGCTAACCCGGAAATTCACGAGAAGACCACTGGACCGGAAATCTGGGAAGATACTGACGGTCAGGTTGACGTGTTTATCTCCGGCGTCGGTACCGGCGGCACCCTGACCGGCGTGTCACGCTATATAAAAGGCACAAAAGGTAAAAAAGATCTGATCACCGTTGCGGTTGAACCCACCGACTCACCGGTTATCACCCAGGCACTGGCAGGCGAAGAGCTCAAGCCGGGTCCGCATAAAATCCAGGGTATTGGCGCGGGCTTCATTCCGGGCAACCTGGATCTGAAGCTGATCGATAAAGTGGTCACCATCACTAACGAAGAAGCCATCTCTTCCGCGCGTCGTCTGATGGATGAAGAAGGCATTCTCGCCGGTATCTCTTCCGGTGCGGCTGTTGCAGCAGCGCTCAAACTTCAGGAAGATGAAGCCTTTACCAATAAGAATATTGTGGTTATCCTTCCTTCCTCGGGTGAGCGTTACTTGAGCACCGCACTGTTTGCCGATCTATTCACTGAAAAAGAGCTGCAACAGTAATGCCAGCATGTTAATAACGCGTAAAAAAGCACCTTTTCAGGTGCTTTTTTGTGGCCTGCTTCAAACTTTTGCCCCTCCTGGCATTGCTTCACCCCGTTGGGTCTGGTATTTAAACCAGCAATTATTTTGATGCGTGAAATTAATCAGTGAACGAAATAGCCTTGCTGAATCGATTTTATGATTTGGTTCAAGTCTTGCTTTCGCTGCATAATGTTTAATGACGATCGAAACGTCAGCGCTAACAATACAGGCTAAAGTTCAGTCGCCAGGCTAGACTTTAGTTCCACAACACTAAACCTATAAGTTGGGGAAATACAATGTTCCAGCAAGAAGTTACCATTACCGCTCCGAACGGTCTGCACACCCGCCCTGCTGCTCAATTTGTTAAAGAAGCAAAAGGCTTCACTTCTGAAATCACTGTGACTTCCAACGGCAAAAGCGCCAGCGCAAAAAGCCTGTTCAAACTGCAGACTCTGGGCCTGACTCAGGGCACCGTAGTCACCATTTCTGCGGAAGGTGAAGACGAGCAGAAAGCAGTTGAGCATCTGGTAAAACTGATGGCTGAGCTCGAGTAAGTTTCCGGGTTCTTTTAAATATCAGTCACAAGTAAGGTAGGGTTATGATTTCAGGCATTTTAGCATCCCCGGGTATCGCTTTCGGCAAAGCACTGCTGCTGAAAGAAGACGAGATCGTCATCGACCGGAAAAAAATTTCTGCCGACAAGGTTGATCAGGAAGTTGAACGTTTTCTGAGCGGTCGTGCCAAGGCATCTGCGCAACTGGAAGCAATCAAAACTAAAGCTGGCGAAACTTTCGGTGAAGAAAAAGAAGCCATCTTCGAAGGGCACATCATGCTGCTCGAAGATGAGGAGCTGGAGCAGGAAATCATAGCCCTGATTAAAGATAAAGGCATGACGGCCGACGCGGCTGCGCATGAAGTTATCGAAGGTCAGGCAACTGCCCTGGAAGAACTGGATGATGAATACCTGAAAGAGCGTGCGGCTGACGTACGTGACATCGGTAAGCGCCTGCTGCGCAACATCCTGGGTCTGGCCATCATCGACCTGAGCGCGATTCAGGATGAAGTTATCCTGGTTGCCGCTGACCTCACCCCGTCCGAAACCGCACAGCTGAACCTGAAAAAGGTCCTCGGTTTCATTACCGACGCGGGTGGCCGTACTTCCCACACCTCTATTATGGCTCGTTCTCTGGAACTGCCTGCCATCGTGGGTACCGGTAGCGTCACTTCTCAGGTGAAAAACGGCGACTATCTGATTCTGGATGCCGTAAACAATCTGGTTTACGTCAACCCAACAAACGAAGAGATCGAAAAACTGCGCGCGGTTCAGGAGCAAGTTGCGACTGAAAAAGCGGAACTCGCTAAGCTGAAAGACCTGCCAGCCATCACCCTGGACGGCCATCAGGTAGAAGTGTGCGCAAACATCGGTACCGTACGTGACGTTGAAGGCGCTGAGCGCAACGGTGCGGAAGGTGTGGGTCTCTATCGTACAGAATTCCTGTTCATGGACCGTGACGCGCTGCCTACTGAAGAAGAGCAGTTTGCTGCGTATAAAGCCGTAGCAGAAGCGTGTGGCTCTCAGGCGGTTATCGTCCGTACTATGGACATCGGTGGCGACAAAGAGCTGCCATACATGAACTTCCCGAAAGAAGAGAACCCGTTCCTGGGCTGGCGTGCAGTGCGTATCGCCATGGATCGCAAAGAGATCCTGCGTGACCAGGTTCGCGCAATTCTGCGTGCCTCTGCTTTCGGTAAACTGCGCATCATGTTCCCGATGATCATCTCTGTTGAAGAAGTGCGTGCACTGAAGAAAGAGATCGAAATCTACAAACAGGAACTGCGCGACGAAGGTAAAGCGTTTGACGAGTCAATCGAGATCGGCGTGATGGTGGAAACCCCAGCAGCCGCGACCATTGCGCGTCATTTAGCCAAAGAAGTTGATTTCTTTAGTATCGGCACCAATGATTTAACGCAGTACACCCTGGCAGTTGACCGTGGTAATGATATGATTTCACATCTCTACCAGCCAATGTCACCGTCCGTACTGAACTTGATCAAGCAAGTTATTGATGCTTCTCATGCAGAAGGTAAATGGACTGGCATGTGTGGTGAGCTTGCAGGCGACGAACGTGCTACACTTCTGTTGCTGGGTATGGGTCTGGACGAATTCTCTATGAGCGCCATTTCCATCCCGCGCATTAAGAAGATTATCCGTAACACGAACTTCGAAGATGCGAAGGTGTTAGCAGAGCAGGCTCTTGCTCAACCGACAACGGACGAGTTAATGACGCTGGTTAACAAGTTCATTGAAGAAAAAACAATCTGCTAATCCACGAGATGCGGCCCAAATTACTGCTTAGGAGAAGATCATGGGTTTGTTCGATAAACTGAAATCTCTGGTTTCTGATGATAAGAAAGACTCCGGAACTATTGAGATTGTTGCTCCGCTCTCCGGCGAGATCGTCAACATCGAAGACGTGCCGGATGTAGTGTTTGCTGAGAAAATCGTTGGTGATGGCATTGCTATCAAACCAACTGGCAACAAAATGGTTGCTCCAGTTGACGGCACCATCGGTAAAATTTTTGAAACCAACCATGCGTTCTCTATCGAATCTGATAGCGGTATCGAACTGTTCGTTCACTTCGGTATCGACACCGTTGAACTGAAAGGCGAAGGCTTCAAACGTATCGCGGAAGAAGGCCAGCGTGTGAAAGTTGGCGACCCGGTCATTGAATTCGATCTGCCACTACTGGAAGAAAAAGCCAAGTCTACCCTGACGCCGGTTGTTATCTCCAACATGGACGAAATCAAAGAACTGATCAAACTGTCTGGCAGCGTCACCGTGGGTGAAACCCCGGTTATCCGCATCAAGAAGTAATTCTTGCCGTACAGAAAAATGGCGCCTTCGGGCGCCATTTTTGTTTATGCGGGAAGGATAAGCTCGTCGTACCCTTTCGACTGGGTGTACAACATCACGTCAGTCACCCGATCCCCCGCCATGCGGATAGCATCGGCAACGGTTTTCCCCTCAACGATACCACTGACCAGCTCGGAACAGAACAGATCGCCCGTCCCTTTCAGATCGGTTTCTACGCGCGGATGCGCGCTAACGGTAACGCCCTCTTTCGTCACCAGCACCACGTGGATGTTGTGCGGGTCGTCAGCGACCGGCGCGCTGGTAATCGCCACCCATTTCAGGGAATCGGAAAGCAGCCCCTGCGCTGCCGCGACGGCGCTTTCCGGCGTGCGGCACGGTTTTCCGCTTAATACTTCCAGTTCATAGACGTTTGGCGTAATGCCCTGCGCCAGCGGCAACAGGTGCTCCCGATACGCTTGCGGAATATCCGGCTTCACGTACATTCCACTGTCAATGTCGCCAATAACCGGGTCGACCAGTACCAGCAGGTCAGGATGGTGCGCTTTGACCGCCTTCAGCCACTGAGCCAACAGAGCGATCTGGCTGGCGCTGCCCATATAACCGGTGGTAACCGCTTTAAGATCGCGCAGGATCTCGCGTTCTTCCAGCGCCTTCAGGTAGCCGCTGAACCACTCATCGGGGATCACGCCGCCGTAGAAAGTGTCATAGTGCGGCGTATTGCTGAACAATACCGTCGGCACGGCGGTGACGTTCAGCCTGTGGGTACGAATATTCGGAACCGCAATGCTGTTCCCCACGCTGCCATAAACCACCTGCGACTGCACTGCGACAATATCGGTTTGCTGCGCCCGGGTGTTATCCCGGAATAAAATCATCTCCATGACGCTTAAATTCCCGCCCCCTGCGAATAACTCTCTTCACCAAAGACGCCGGTAGACAGATAGCGATCGCCGCGGTCGCAGATAATCGCGACCACAACGGCGCCTGGATTCGCCTGCGCAACGCGCATCGCCCCAGCTACCGCGCCACCCGAGCTGACCCCGCAGAAGATGCCTTCACGCACGGCCAGCTCACGCATGGTATTCTCCGCCTCGCGCTGGTGAATATCCAGCACCTGATCCACCAGCTGCGCATTAAAAATGCCCGGCATGTATTCTGCTGGCCAGCGGCGAATCCCCGGAATGCTGCTCCCCTCTTCCGGCTGCAGGCCAACGATAGTGACGGCTTTTTCCTGCTCGCGCAGAAAACGCGACACGCCGGTGATGGTGCCGGTGGTGCCCATGCTTGAGACAAAATGGGTAATACGTCCGTCGGTTTGCTGCCAGATTTCCGGGCCGGTGGTGGTGTAATGCGCGTAGGGATTATCCGGGTTGTTGAACTGATCGAGCAACTTACCTTCGCCACGCTCCGCCATTTCTAAGGCTAAATCGCGTGCGCCTTCCATCCCCTGCTCTTTGGTGACCAGAATCAGCTCGGCCCCGTAGGCGCGCATTGCGGCGCGGCGCTCCTGGCTCATGTTGTCCGGCATCAGCAGCTTCATGCGGTAGCCTTTCAGCGCCGCAATCATTGCCAGTGCAATCCCGGTATTGCCGCTGGTGGCCTCAATCAACACGTCGCCGGGCTTTATCTCACCGCGTTTTTCAGCCTGAACAATCATCGACAGCGCCGCACGGTCTTTCACCGAGCCTGCCGGATTATTGCCCTCAAGTTTGACCCAGATTTCGCTGCCGTTGTCTGGCCCCATGCGCTGAAGCTTGACCAGAGGAGTGTTGCCGATGGTGTGTTCGAGTGTAGTCACGATTTTTACTCAATAAAAAAGCCGGGGGCGCGCAGCGATCCCGGCCTACAAGACTCAGTGATAACTGTAGGCCCGGTAAGCGCAGCGCCACCGGGCGATAAACATCCTAATAACCTATCAGGCTGACTCCGCCAGAGCAATATTCTCGCGCGTCTCGATGCGCTCCTTCCCGTGATAAATACGGGCATGCTGCAGGCCGACAAACAGACGCTCGCCCCGGTGCGGCGGCACATCATCACGCATGACGACGGTCAGCGGCTCGGTATACCAGCCTAGCGGCTGTACCACCAATTGGGTGTAGTGCCCTTTAGGGCTAGCTTCCAGTACCTGCACCGGCAGCGGTGAATCCAGGCTGGTGCGGCGGCTCACGTCCACTTCCCACGGACGCAGGAACAGATCGACCGGCCCCTGATGCGCGGAGGTATAGCCCAGCGGCCAGCGGTGCGCACCGACGTGGAACTGTCCACCGCGAATGGTGCCCTGCAGACGGTTCACTTCACCCATAAATTCCAGCACGAAACGGGTCGCCGGTTCACGCCAGAGCTGCTCCGGCTCGTCAACCTGCTCGATGTTGCCCTGGCTCATGACCACCACGCGGTCCGCCACTTCCATCGCCTCTTCCTGATCGTGGGTCACAAAGACGCTGGTAAACTTCAGCTCTTCATGCAGCTGACGCAGCCAGCGGCGAAGTTCTTTACGCACCTGCGCATCCAGCGCGCCGAACGGTTCGTCCAGCAGCAGAATTTGCGGCTCAACGGCCAGCGCACGTGCCAGCGCGACACGCTGTTTCTGTCCGCCAGACAGCTGCGCCGGGAAACGATCCGCCAGATGTGCCAGCTGCACCATCTCCAGCAGCTTAGTCACTTTCGCTTTGATGGTGGCGGCATCCGGGCGTTCGCGACGCGGCAGCACGGTCAGGCCAAACGCAATGTTGTCAAACACGGTCATGTGGCGGAACAGCGCATAGTGCTGGAACACAAAACCCACTTTACGATCGCGGGCATGCAGGCGGCTCACATCGGTGCCGTGAAAGCGAATGTGCCCGCTGGTCTGATGCTCAAGCCCGGCGATAATACGCAGCAGCGTGGTTTTACCCGAGCCAGACGGCCCCAGCAGCGCCACCATTTGTCCGGAAGGGATATCCAGCGAGATATCATTCAGCACCTGGGTGCGACCAAAAGACTTCTTAATATTGGCAATCTCAATGCTCATGATTTCCCTCCTGATGCTGACGTTTTTCCTGATTCTCTAAACGCCACTGCACCACACTCTTCAAAAACAGGGTCAAAATAGCCATCAGCGTCAGTAACGCTGCGGCAGTAAAGGAACCGACGGTGTTGTAGTCCTGTTCCAGTAATTCAATCTGTAACGGCAGCGACAGGGTTTCACCGCGGATGGAGCCGGATACGACGGAAACGGCACCAAACTCACCAATCGCTCGGGCGTTGGTCAGCACCACGCCGTAAAGCAGCGCCCAGCGGATATTTGGCAGCGTCACGCGACGGAACATCTGCCAGCCTGACGCGCCCAGCAGCACCGCCGCTTCGTCTTCGTTGCTCCCCTGGCTTAACATCACCGGCACCAGTTCGCGCACCACAAACGGACACGTCACGAAGATAGTCACCAGCACCATACCCGGCCAGGCGAACATGACCTGCAGGTTATGCTCATCCAGCCAGCCGCCCAGCGGGCCGTTAGAGCCGTAAAAGAGCAGGTACACCAGACCCGCCACCACCGGCGACACGGCAAACGGAATATCCAGCAGGGTCAGCAGCAGCTGACGTCCCGGGAAGTTAAAACGCGTCACCAGCCACGCCAGCAGCGTCCCGAACACCAGGTTCACCGGCACGGTGATCAGGGCAATCAGTACGGTCAGCCAGATGGCATGGAGCATGTCCGGATTCGCCAGGTTCTCCAGCGCGGGCATCAGCCCCTTGCTGAACGCCTGAACGAAGATATACACCGTCGGCACGACGAGAATGAGGGCGGACACCAGCACGCCCACGCCAATCAGAAACCATTTACCCCAGTTGATACGGGGAGCATCGTATCGCTTCAATTGCGTAACTTCCGCCATCAGTGACCTACCACACGTCGACCAAAGCGACTTTGCAGAGTGTTAATTGAGTACAGCAGCAGCAGTGAGGCTGCGAGGATCACCGAAGCAATGGCGCTCGCCGCCGGATAATCAAACTCCTGAAGACGGATGAAAATCATCAGCGAGGTGACCTCCGTCTTCCAGGCAATGTTCCCGGCGATAAAAATCACCGCGCCGAACTCACCGAGGCTGCGGGTAAACGACAGCGCAACGCCCGCCATCAGCGCCGGGGAGAGTTCCGGCAACACGACCTTGCGGAAACTCTGCCAGCGCGTGGCCCCCAGCGTTTCCGCCGCTTCTTCATATTCCGGACCCAGCTCTTCCAGCACCGGCTGCACGGTACGCACCACAAACGGGATGCTGGTAAAGGCCATCGCCACCGCGATACCAAGCCAGGTATAGGTGACTTTGATATCAAGCTTTGCCAGCCACTCACCGTACAGTCCGTTCACGGAGAAGAGCGATGCAAGGGTTAAGCCCGCAACAGCCGTCGGCAGCGCAAACGGCAGATCCATCAGTGCGTCAAGCAGCGTGCGGCCAGGGAAACGATAGCGGGTTAAGATCCACGCCATCAGCAGGCCGAACACACCGTTAAAAATGGAGGCGACAAATGCCGACAGCAGCGTCACTTTATAGGCGGCCACCACCTGCGGGTTGGTGACCACGTCCCAGTACTGCGCCCAGCTCATCTGCGCAAGTTGCATCACCAGTGCGCTGAGCGGCAACAACAGGATCAGGCAGACGAACAGCAGGCTGGTCCCCAGACTTAAGGTAAAGCCCGGCAGCACGCGTTTGGTCGAGACTGCAAACATTACTTACGCCCCGCCGCCAGCAACTTGTCTAACTCACCGCCGCTGGCAAAGTGCGTTTTCATCACCTCAGGCCAGGAGCCGAAATGATCTTCCACGCGGAACAGTGCGGTCTGCGGGAATTTATCCTTCAGTTTGTTCATCACGTCCGGGTTATTCACGCGGTAGTAGTAATCGGTAATGATGGTCTGCGCCTGCGGGCTGTACAGATAGTTGAGATAGGCTTTTGCCGCTTTCTCAGTACCGTTTGCCTTCACGTTTTTATCCACCCACGCCACCGGGAATTCGGCCAGAATGTTGGTTTTCGGGATAACCACCTCAAAGCCCTGCGCTTCATACTGTTTGCGGATGTTGTTCACTTCCGACTCAAAGCTGATCAGCACATCGCCCAGCCCACGTTCTGCGAAGGTGGTGGTTGCCCCGCGGCCGCCGGTATCAAACACTTCAACGTTTTTCAGGAACTGGGTCATGAACTGCTCGGTTTTGGCTTTATCGTTACCGTCAGCCTTGTCCGCCGCACCCCACGCCGCCAAATAGGTGTAACGCGCGTTACCGGAGGTTTTTGGGTTCGGGAAAATCAGCTTCACGTCAGAACGCACCAGGTCGCTCCAGTCGTGGATATTTTTCGGGTTACCTTTACGCACCAGGAAGCCCATGGTGGAATAGAACGGCGAGCTGTTATTCGGCAGACGGCTCTGCCAGTCAGCAGGGATAAGTTTGCCCTTGTCGTGCAGGATCTGCACGTCAGTAACCTGGTTGTAGGTCACGACATCCGCCTTCAGTCCCTGCAATATCGCCAGCGCCTGTTTGGAAGAACCGGCATGGGACTGTTTGATGGTCAGCTTATCGCCGTTATTGTCTTTCGCCCACTGCTGTTCAAACGGTGGGTTAAGGGCGGCAAACAGCTCGCGGGAGACGTCATACGAACTGTTCAGCAGCTCAGTCGCCTGCGCCTGGGCCACCAGCAATAAACCTGCCAGCGCCAGAGTTCCTTTTTTCAGTACAGTAACGGCCATTGCGCACCCTTATAAATGTGATGACTATCTTATAGTCATAATATTTATAACGAGGTCGAAAGGAGTAACGGTTTTATATACCGTTTGGTGATTTAGAAGCAGAAAAGGGAATAAGGCTGCAATCCCCCTCTCCCCTGCGGGGAGAGGGTTCG
>NZ_JTLF01000198.1:0-12398 GCF_000798855.1 Enterobacter sp. ZOR0014
CAGCCCCGAAAAAGGGCCAGTCAGTTGCTTAACTGACTGGCATTACCGCTATTGCGGGCCTTTTAACGCTTTCAGCAGCTCAAATTACAGAACGTCTACCGCGTTCAGTTCTTTGAATGCCTGCTCCAGACGAGTAATCATTGAAGTCTGTGCAGCGCGCAGCCATACGCGTGGATCGTAGTATTTCTTGTTCGGCTGGTCTTCGCCTTTCGGGTTGCCCAGCTGACCCTGCAGGTAAGCTTCGTTAGCTTTGTAGTACTGCAGGATACCGTCCCAGGTAGCCCACTGGGTGTCGGTATCGATGTTCATTTTCACCACACCGTAGCTGACGGAGTCTTTGATTTCCTGAGCAGAAGAACCGGAACCGCCGTGGAAGACGAAGTTCAGGCTGTTGTGCGGCAGGTTGTGTTTCTTAGAAACGTATTCCTGAGAATCACGCAGGATGGTTGGAGTCAGAACCACGTTACCTGGTTTGTAAACGCCGTGTACGTTACCGAAGGACGCTGCAATGGTGAAGCGTGGGCTGATTTTGCTCAGCTCGGTGTACGCGTAATCAACGTCTTCTGGCTGGGTGTACAGGGCAGAAGCGTCCATGTGGCTGTTGTCCACGCCGTCTTCTTCACCACCGGTGCAACCCAGTTCGATTTCCAGAGTCATGCCCATTTTGGCCATGCGCGCCAGGTACTTAGAGCAGATTTCGATGTTTTCGTGCAGTGACTCTTCAGACAGGTCGATCATGTGAGAAGAGAACAGTGGTTTACCGGTGGCTGCGAAGTGTTTTTCACCCGCGTCCAGCAGACCGTCGATCCACGGCAGCAGTTTCTTCGCGCAGTGGTCGGTGTGCAGGATAACAGGAACACCGTAGTGCTCAGCCATCTGATGTACGTGGTGCGCACCAGAGATAGCGCCCAGGATAGCAGCACCCTGAGGAATGTCAGTTTTCACGCCTTTGCCCGCGATGAACGCAGCACCACCGTTAGAGAACTGAACGATAACCGGTGCTTTAACTTTGGCAGCGGTTTCCAGTACGGCGTTGATGGAGTCGGTACCTACGCAGTTAACTGCTGGCAGAGCGAAGTTGTTTTCTTTAGCTACCTGGAACACTTTCTGTACGTCATCACCAGTGATCACGCCAGGTTTTACGAAATCAAAAATTTTAGACATGTTGCTTAGTCCTGTATCTTCGGCCGTTAGAAAAGGTGCGAGCTCTGATAAGCGCGCTGAAAATTGGGCAGGTTTCCCTGCCCTTGAATGGCTTACTTCTTAGCGCGCTCTTCGAGCATTGCTACTGCTGGCAGTACTTTGCCTTCCACGAACTCGAGGAATGCACCGCCACCAGTGGAGATGTAGGAGATCTTGTCAGCGATACCGAACAGATCGATAGCTGCCAGGGTGTCACCACCGCCTGCGATAGAGAACGCTTCGCTGTCTGCAATAGCGTTAGCCACGATTTCAGTCCCTTTGCGGAAGTTCGGGAATTCGAACACGCCAACAGGACCGTTCCACAGGATAGTTTTTGCGTTTTTCAGGATATCAGCCAGTTTCTGTGCAGAAACGTCGCCCAGGTCCAGAATCTGCTCTTCATCTTTGATGTCGTTAACAGATTTCAGGGTCGCGGTTGCGGTTTCGGAGAACTCGGTCGCCACGCGAACGTCAGTTGGAACCGGGATGTCACAGGTGCCCAGCAGGCGTTTCGCTTCGTCAACCAGGTCCGCTTCATACAGGGATTTACCCACGTTGTGGCCTTGAGCAGCAACGAAGGTGTTCGCGATACCACCGCCAACGATCAGCTGGTCAGCGATTTTTGACAGGGAATCCAGCACGGTCAGTTTGGTAGACACTTTAGAACCACCAACGATAGCGACCATTGGACGAGCAGGTTCTTTCAGCGCTTTGCCCAGTGCTTCCAGTTCGTCAGCCAGCAGAGGACCCGCACATGCTACGTCTGCAAATTTACCGATACCGTGGGTAGAGGCCTGAGCACGGTGCGCCGTACCAAATGCATCCATCACGAAGACGTCGCACAGTGCAGCGTATTTCTTAGACAGGGTTTCGTCGTCTTTCTTTTCGCCTTTGTTGAAGCGAACGTTTTCCAGAACAACCAGCTCACCAGCAGCCACTTCAACGCCGTCCAGGTAATCTTTTACCAGGCGAACCGGGTTGGACAGTTTGTCTTTCAGGTAATTAACCACTGGCAGCAGAGAGAACTCTTCGTTGTACTCGCCTTCGGTAGGACGACCCAGGTGGGAGGTGACCATCACTTTCGCGCCCTGCTTCAGAGCCAGTTCGATGGTTGGCAGGGATGCACGGATACGCGCGTCGCTGGTCACTTTACCCTCTTTAACCGGTACGTTCAGATCAGCACGGATGAAAACGCGTTTACCAGCCAGATCCAGATCGGTCATCTTAATTACAGACATGGTGAATCCTCTCGTTGATTCTTAAAGTTTTGCAGACGCACGATGCGTCTTACCTGAAACCTTGAGCGGCCATTGCTAACGTGGTGTCGAGCATCCGGTTAGCAAAGCCCCATTCGTTATCACACCAGACCAGCGTCTTGATAAGGTGTGCGCCACTGACCCTCGTTTGCGTGCCATCAACAATAGCGCTGTGCGGGTCGTGGTTAAAATCTACTGAGACCAACGGTAATTCCGTATAGTCAACTATACCATGAAATGCTCCCTGTGCCGCTTTTTGCAGCAACAGGTTGACTTCACAGGCTTTTACCGGTTTTTTCACCGTCACGCTCAGGTCGATTGCGGTAACGTTAATCGTCGGGACACGCACGGCAATCGCTTCAAAACGGTCATTAAACTGCGGGAAAATTCGGGTGATCCCTGCCGCCAGTTTCGTATCTACCGGGATGATTGACTGGCTCGCCGCGCGAGTGCGTCGTAAATCCGGATGGTAGGCATCAATAACCTGCTGGTCGTGCATGGCGGAGTGAATCGTGGTCACAGTGCCGGACTCAATGCCATACGCATCGTCTAACAGTTTGATGACCGGAATAATGCAGTTGGTGGTACAGGAGGCGTTGGAAACGATGAGGTGTTCAGCCTGCAGCTCATGCTGGTTGACGCCAAACACGACGGTCGCGTCGAGGTCGTTACTGCCGGGATGAGAAAACAGGACTTTTTTCGCACCGGCTGCCAGGTGAGCTTCGCCATGTTCGCGATTGCCGTAAACCCCGGTACAGTCGAGCACCACATCCACGCCCAGCTCACGCCACGGTAGCCCTGCGATACTGCTTTCATGCAGCACGCGGATGGCATCGTCACCGACAAACAGCTGCTCTCTTTCCTGGCGAACATCCCAGGCAAAGCGGCCGTGGCTGGTGTCATATTTCAACAAATGCGCCATGCCCGCAGCATCCGCCAGTTCGTTGATTGCCACCACGGTTATTTCCGCACGACGCCCGGATTCATATAAAGCACGAACCACGTTGCGCCCGATGCGACCGAAGCCATTAATCGCTACGCGTACGGTCATAGATCTCCTGCAAAGCTATCCCTGAGTTTGAGGTGGCTGAAAGAGTAATCCAGCTACGCCCGAAGGGGAATCTTTGCTATCACAAACTGCGATTGATTGGTCAATTGTCGAACATTTAATCGACTGAAACGCTTCAGCAAGAATAAGCGAATCGAGGAATAAAAGGAATGGCTGTCCAGATGAATAAGCGTGCTATATGACATGCGTCACATTTTCGGTGGAATAATGCCGGGGAGGTAAAAGCAAAACGGTAACCCAAAGGTTACCGTTTTTAGTGTTTGCGCCCTCTCCCTGTGGGAGAGGGCTGGGGTGAGGGCATCAGCCCGCACCGTACAAGCAATTACAGCAGTTCTTTCGCCTTAGCGACAACGTTATCAACGGTGAAGCCGAACTCTTCGAACAGCAATTCTGCTGGCGCAGACTCACCGAAGGTGGTCATACCGACGATAGCGCCGTTCAGGCCCACGTATTTGAACCAGTAGTCAGCAATACCCGCTTCCACTGCCACACGCGCAGAAACCGCTTTAGGCAGAACAGATTCACGGTAAGCCGCATCCTGTTTGTCGAACGCATCGGTAGACGGCATGGAGACCACGCGCGCCTTAACGCCTTCGGCAGTCAGTTTTTCCCATGCTGCAACCGCCAGTTCAACTTCAGAACCGGTCGCGATGAAGATCAGCTCAGGCTGGCCTGCACAGTCTTTCAGCACGTAACCACCGCGAGCGATGTTCGCCAGCTGCTCTGGCGTACGCTCCTGCTGTGCCAGGTTCTGACGGGAGAGGATCAGCGCAGTTGGGCCGTCCTGACGCTCAACGCCGTATTTCCACGCTACCGCAGATTCAACCTGGTCACATGGACGCCAGGTGCTCATGTTCGGGGTCACGCGCAGGGAAGCCACCTGTTCTACCGGCTGGTGAGTTGGACCATCTTCGCCCAGACCGATGGAGTCGTGGGTGTAGACCATCACCTGACGCTGTTTCATCAGCGCAGCCATACGCACGGCGTTACGCGCATACTCTACGAACATCAGGAAGGTAGAGGTGTACGGCAGGAAACCGCCGTGCAGGGAGATACCGTTGGCAATCGCGGTCATACCGAATTCACGTACACCGTAATGGATGTAGTTACCGGCAGTGTCTTCGTTAATTGGCTTAGAACCAGACCACAGAGTCAGGTTAGATGGCGCCAGGTCAGCGGAACCGCCGAGGAATTCAGGCAGCAATGGACCAAATGCTTCGATCGCATTCTGGGACGCTTTACGGCTGGCGATTTTAGATGGGTTCGCCTGCAGCTTAGCGATGAATTCGTTCGCTTTCGCGTCGAAGTCAGACGGCATATCGCCTTTCATACGACGGGTAAACTCAGCCGCTTCCTGAGGGAAGGCTTTCGCATAGGCGGCGAATTTCTCGTTCCAGGCAGCTTCTTTCGCCTGGCCCACTTCTTTTGCATCCCACTGAGCATAGATCTCAGATGGAATTTCGAATGCAGGGTGTTTCCAGCCCAATGCTTCACGGGTCAATGCGATTTCCGCGTCGCCCAGCGGTGCGCCGTGGGAGTCATGCGTACCCGCTTTGTTCGGAGAACCGAAGCCGATGATGGTTTTGCACATCAGCAGGGACGGTTTATCGGTGACCGCGCGCGCTTCTTCTACTGCACGTTTAATCGAGTCAGCATCGTGGCCATCAACGCCACGCACAACGTGCCAGCCGTAGGCTTCGAAACGTGCTGCGGTGTCGTCAGTGAACCAGCCCTCAACGTGACCGTCGATGGAGATGCCGTTGTCATCATAGAACGCAACCAGTTTACCCAGCTTCAGGGTACCTGCCAGGGAGCACACTTCATGAGAAATGCCTTCCATCATGCAGCCGTCGCCCATGAACGCGTAGGTGAAGTGGTCAACAATGTCATGACCAGGACGGTTGAACTGCGCCGCCAGCGTCTTCTCAGCAATCGCCATACCCACTGCGTTAGCAATACCCTGACCCAGTGGGCCGGTGGTGGTTTCTACGCCAGCGGTGTAACCCACTTCCGGGTGACCTGGAGTTTTGGAGTGCAGTTGGCGGAAGTTTTTCAGCTCTTCAATAGGCAGATCGTAGCCAGTGAGGTGCAGCAGGCTATAGATCAGCATAGAGCCGTGGCCGTTAGACAGCACGAAACGGTCGCGGTCAGCCCATGCCGGGTTCTGCGGGTTGTGGTTAAGGAAATCACGCCACAGGACTTCGGCGATATCTGCCATACCCATAGGGGCACCCGGGTGGCCGGATTTGGCTTTCTGTACTGCATCCATGCTCAGCGCACGAATAGCATTAGCAAGCTCTTTACGTGAGGACATTTTAACTCCAGATCGGACTGTTAAAGGCCATGCCCTTGACGACAGCGCGTTTTGGGCTACGCCGGAAAAAAGTGCCAACAATGTAACCCAAGCCGCAGGGCATGTACATGGACCATTCTTTTGCAGCTTAAGAAATCTCTGGATCATGCTCGCATGTTGCGCAATCTGCTCGCCCGCGCCTGTAGATATTCCTTATACTTATCCCGCCCCCGGCTTCGTTGCGGGTGCACTTTTCGGATTTTATTGAGATTAACAAGTACGGAAGCAACTTCATGAAAATGCGTGCAATAGTGCTGGCCCTGGGTACAACGCTCATGCTGAGCGGCTGTCAGAATATGGATTCTAACGGTCTGATGACGTCAGGTGCAGAAGCCTTTCAGGCCTACTCCCTGAGCGATGCGCAGGTTAAAGCCCTGAGCGATCAGGCCTGTAAAGATATGGACGGAAAAGCCACGATTGCGCCGGCTAACAGTACCTACACACAGCGTCTGAATAAGATTGCTTCCGCGCTCGGCGATAACATCAACGGTCAGCCGGTGAACTATAAGGTTTACATGGCTAAAGACGTCAACGCCTTCGCGATGGCAAACGGCTGCATCCGCGTCTATAGCGGGCTGATGGATATGATGACCGACAACGAAGTGGAAGCGGTTATCGGCCATGAAATGGGTCACGTTGCGCTCGGCCACGTGAAAAAAGGGATGCAGGTCGCCTTAGGCACCAACGCCATCCGTGCGGCGGCTGCCTCTGCGGGCGGTATCGTGGGCAGCCTGTCTCAGTCACAGCTCGGCGATGTCGGAGAAAAGTTGGTCAATTCCCAGTTCTCCCAGCGCCAGGAGTCCGAAGCGGATGACTATTCTTACGATCTGTTGCGCAAACGCGGGATTAATCCGTCAGGTTTAGCCACCAGCTTCGAAAAACTGGCGAAGCTGGAAGCGGGACGCCAGAGCTCCATGTTTGACGATCACCCGGCCTCAGAAGAACGTGCACAACATATTCGCGACCGTATGGCAGCAGATGGAATTAAATAATTCTGGAAGGAGGCAAATTTGCCTCCTTTTTATTTCGCATGAATTGCCAACTTAATCGCACGTATCGATAACTCCCGCAAAACCCTCTCCATATCCGGCTCTTAGCGCTGAAACGTCTGGACACATAATTATTGCAATCATTAACCATTCGGGTAATTATCCGACCTGCAGTAATTCATTTTAATATATTAAGACAGAGACGTTCCCTCCGTGAAAAAAGAATTATCGTTAATTGCTTTAGGTTTATTCGCCGCATTACCCGCCGCTGCAAGCCAGCAATCCGACAGTCAGGGTTTTATTGACGACAGCCATCTGGACCTGTTTTTACGCAATGCGTATATCAGTCGCGACTATCATCAGGGCCAGCAGGATAAAGCCGAATGGGGCCAGGGTATTATTGCCACCTTCACATCCGGTTATACCGAAGGGCTGGTGGGCTTTGGTGTAGACGGCATTGCACAGTATGGCGTTCGTCTGGACGGTGGCCGTGGAAAAAGCGGTGCGGGCGGTATCGACTTCTTTAAACAGGAAGACGATGGCCGGGCAAAGTCCGATTTAGCGAAATTTGGCGCAACCGCCAAAATGCGTATCTCAAATACCGTGCTGAGCTACGGTAATCAGCGTCCTGAGCTGCCGATCGTGAATGCCGACAACTCCCGCCTGCTGTTTGAAAGCTACACCGGGACCCTGCTGACCTCAAAAGAGATCGACGGTCTGGAAGTCAACGCCGGTTACTTTACCGACGAACAGCGCAAAAGTGATGACCGCCACGACAGCGGCCTGAAGAGCCTGACCTTCGGTGGCGCGAGCTACCAGTTTAACGAGCAGTTCAGCGGTGCGGTGTATGCCTCGCATAATGAAGAGGTAATGAACAAGCAGTACCTGGGCCTGAACTTCAAACAACCGTTCAGCACCGGGCAGCAGCTGGTACTCGACTTTAACGGCTATAACTCGCGTCTGGAGCAGGGTTACGCCGACAGCCTCGACACGGGCCGCAGCAACACCATCTGGAGCCTGGCAGCGAGCTATATCTGGGACATTCACACGTTTAAGGTGGCATACCAGCAGAGCAGCGGCAGCACCGGCTACAACTACGGTGGCTACCGCGACCAGGGCGGTGTGGGTGACGGCGGCAACACCATCTGGCTGGCTAACTCCTACTGGTCTGATTTCAACGGCGAAGACGAACGCTCATGGCAGGCATCGTACGGTCTGGACTTTGGCGGACTCGGCCTGCCGGGCCTGAGCTGGACCACCGCCTACGTGCGTGGCGATAACATCAAAACCTCTGAAACCAGCAACGGCAAAGAGCATGAGTGGTTCAACCAGATCCAGTACCAGGTGCAGGATGGTCCGGCGAAAGATCTGAAGCTGAAGCTGCGCTATTCCGTGCTGCGTGTCTCCAGCAACGCCAGCGATTACAACGTGGGTGGGGATGAGATCCGTGCTTACGTGGAATACCCGTTTAACGTGTTCTGATGAAAAAAGCCGGGTGGCGGCTTCGCCTTACCCGGCCTACGGTTTTTTCGCTGTTATTGAGTGAGAAACCGTAGGCCCGGTAAGCGCAGCGCCACCGGGCGATATCCACGATATCAATACAGCGTCTTCTGCGGCGGCCCGGCAAACTTCAGGGCGCCAATCTGCCCCATCCGCACTTCCACTACCGACGGGCCCGGCATCGCCAGCGCTTCTGTCATAACGGCATCAAAATCATCGGCACGCTCAACGCTCCATGCCTGCAGGCCAATCGCCTGCGCCAGCAGAGTGAAGTCCGGCGTATGCAGCTCGTTGTAATACTGACGCCCGCCGAAATACTTATCCTGAATACCACGCATTACGCCGTACCCCCCGTCGTTCATGATCAGCAGCGTCACGTTGGCTTTCTCCTGGGCCAGCGTCGCCAGTTCGCCGAGGTTCAGACTCAGACCACCATCACCCACCAGCCCCACAACCTTGCGCTGCGGGTTAGCTATCGCGGTGCCAATGGCCATCGGCAGCCCCATACCAATGGCTCCGGCCAGCGAGTGAATGTTCATCAGCGGGCCGTTGGCGCGGAACAGGCGGCTGCCCCACAGGCTACCGGACACGGTGATATCGCGCACCAGCAGGCCGTCCTGCGGAAGCGCTTTCTCGATGGCATCGTTAAGTTTCGCATAGGGGCCGCACTGATCGCGCAGGCCCTGCCCGGCTTGCTCAACCGCCTGTTGAACCAGCGCGTCCCACTGCGCGTTGCCCCACTCACGCCCCTGTACGTTGTCGGCCAGCGCGCTAAGCAACGCGGAACAATCGGCTATCAGCGTGTTATCCATCAGATAATTACGGCTCGCCGCCGCCGGGTCGATATCTACCTGTACCCGTGGAGACGGCAGCGCCAGCGTCCATGAGCGGGTTTCGTTGCTGCGCAGGCGTGAACCGGCGACCAGCGTAAAGTCACACTGCGCGATGAGCGCTTCAACGGATGGCGAGTTGTGAAACGCCCGCAGGCTACCGCGATGGCTGTCCGGCAGCACGCCGCGCGCGTGGGTGCTGGAGATGACGGTGATGCCTGCATCCGCCAGCTTTTTCACCGCATCAGCGCTTCTCAGCGCTCCGCCGCCCAGCCACAGCAACGGCTGTTTTGCCTGCTTCAGCTGCCCCCAGAGTGCGTCAACTGTCGCGGGGTCCACGGTGGCGACCGACGTCGGTTTCACCGGTGCGGTCACCAGCGAAAGCGGAATATTGGCACTCTGAATATCAATCGGGATCTCAACAGAGACCGGCCCGCACGGCGGCGTCTGCGCGTCCTGAATCGCTTTGTGCAGGATAGCTATCGCCTGGTTGGCGTTGCTGATGCGGTACGCCCGTTTGGAGCTGGCCTTCAGGAAGGTCAGCTGGTCGCGGGTTTCATGGATAAATCCGGTATCGGCATCCAGCCAGGCTTTTTCGACCTGTCCGGTTAAATGCAGCAGCGGCGTGCAGGCGTTCATCGCTTCTACCAGCGCGCCTACCGCGTTACCCGCACCCGCACCGGTGCTGGTCAGCGCCACGCCGAGACCGGAAAAACGTCCGTGGGCGTCGGCCATGGTCACGGATCCCGCTTCACCGCGCGCGGGCACGAAGCGAATGTTGCCGCGCTGCCCGACCGCATCCGCGATTGGCAGGTTGTGAATGGAGATGACGCCGTAGATGGCCTCAACCTGATACTGCTCCAGCGTTCTGGCGATGGCGTCGCCGACGGTTATCATTTCGCTCATTGCTCACCCTTTCTCAGTCGCACCAGTGGTTGACGCTGTTACCCGTCGCCAGATAAATGCTCTTTTGCTGCATCCAGGCTTTCAGCCCCTGAATGCCCTTTTCGCGGCCCAGACCGCTCTCTTTAAAGCCCCCGAACGGGGTTGAAATCGCAAAGACTTTGTAGGTGTTGATCCACACCGTGCCCGCCTCAAGCTGTTCGCTCAGGCGCAGCGCGCGCCCGGCATCGCGCGTCCAGATCCCCGCCGCCAGGCCGTACACCGAGTCGTTGGCCTCGCGGATAAGCGTGGCCTCGTCGCGAAACGGCATCGCCACCAGTACCGGGCCGAAGATCTCCTCCTGACACGTGCGGGCGCTGTTGCTCAGCCCTTCGATGAGGGTGGGCAGGAAGAAACTGCCGTTTGCCAGCTCAGGATCGGCCGGGATCTCCCCGCCGCACAGCACGCGGCCCCCTTCGCGCTTCGCCAGCTCGACGTAATCCTGCACGCTCTGACGATGTTTAGGGTTAATCAGCGGCCCGACATGGGTGCCGTCGGTAAACGGATGTCCGACGCGCAGTCCGCGCGTGAGCTCAAGCAGCCGCGACATCAGCGGCGCGTAAACACTCTCGTGGATAAACACCCGTGAACCGGCGATGCACGCCTGCCCTGCCGAGCTAAAAATGCCGTAGCAGATGCCGCGCGCGGCCTGCTCGATGTCTGCGTCTTCCAGCACGATGGTCGGTGATTTTCCGCCCAGCTCCAGCGATGCCGGGATCAGCTTTTCCGCCGCCACGTGTGCAAGATGGCGGCCCGTAGTGGTGCCACCGGTAAAGGAGATTTTGCGCACCTTAGGGTGACGCGCCAGCGCATCGCCAATCACCGAGCCTTTACCGGGTAGCACGCTCAGCAGCCCGGCGGGCAGCCCGGCCTGTTCAAAAATACGCGCCAGCTCCCGCGCCATCAGCGGCGTGGCCTCGGCAGGTTTGAGGATCACCGCATTTCCGGCGGCAATCGCCGGGGCAACCTTTTGCATTTCGCTGGCAATCGGCGAGTTCCATGGCGTGATGGCAGCCACCACGCCGAGCGGTTCATAGCGGCTCAGGGTCAGCAGATCCGGCTGGCGTGGCGTCGGGAGTTCCCCTTCCAGCAGCTCGCAGGCAGAGGCAAAGTAGCGCGCTGTCCCTGCCGCACTCATCACCAGCCCACGCGCCTCCGCGAGCGGCTTGCCGTTATCGCGGCTCTGCATTTTCGCCAGTTCCTCGACGCGGGATTCAATCAGATCCGCGACCTTATGCAGGATCCTCGCGCGCATGTGCGGCAGGCTGCTGCGCCACGCGGGATCGCGCCACGCCCGCTCGCCGGCCTCGATTGCGTCATTCAGATCGTCGAGACTTGCCGCATTCAGCGTCGCATTGATCGACCCGTCTGCCGGGAAATGGCTCTGCATCGGGTTGCCTCCACCATGTCGCCAGTGGCCGCCGATAAAAATCTTCAGATCGTCCATCGTCGCTCCTCAGCTCAGGGCCAGCTCGCGGCAGGCGCGTACCGCGCTCAGTGCTGCAAGAGTGGAGGTTTTAGGGTTAGACGCCAGCGGCAATCCACTCAGCTCAAGATGGAACTCGCCGAACACGCCTTCGACATGCAGCGTGTGGGTATTGCGCTTCGTTGCCGGGTCGACCATCAGCTGCACGCGCGTCTCGTCCATCCCGACGCCACCGAGCGCCACCGTCGCCGCCACGTTGGCGTTCGCCGGGAACAGGCGCGCCGCCTCGCGGGCGCTGCCTTCAAAGAAAACGCTCGCCTCAGACACCGCGTTAAGGTCGATAAGCTGCTCAGCATAACTGCCGCGCCAGCTGGCCGGGCTTTTGCGCGACTGATAGGTCACGCGTTCCAGCCCGCCCTCTTTCGCCGCCGCCAGCCCGTCAATACCGGCAACCGCGCCGGAGAGCAACGTCAGCTTGCCGCCAGCACTGAGCAAACGCTGCTCCAGCGCGCTGTCCGCCAGCGCGCCGGTGGAGATCACCGCCAGATGCCAGCCGCGACGCAGTATGTCCTCGCCGTACTGCGCCACCGCCTGCTGGCTGGCGCACTCCAGCACCAGATCGGGCGTGTCAGCGCATGCCACTGGCGAACCGAGCGCCACCACTGCATCACCAAACTGTGTGTGAATCGCCGCATGATGAGATTCACGCGCCACGATCCAGCCGATAGCCACGCCCGCGGGTAAACGCTCAATCACCGCCTGCGCCATGGCGCCAAAACCAATTAACATGATCTTTTTCATAATGTGTCCTTACAGGTGGCGGCAGAAGCCGCCGGAAACGTCCAGCGCGG
>NZ_JTLF01000329.1:0-28990 GCF_000798855.1 Enterobacter sp. ZOR0014
CCCCGAAAAAGGGCCAGTCAGTTGCTTAACTGACTGGCATTACAACGGAGGGAAGACGTTATGATCTGGCAGCCTTTTCGTGGTGACGCACCGAAAAACATGACGATTTTCAGTGCGTCCTTTCCCGACGTCAGCGACCAGTGGCCGATGAAAGACGATGCTGCCCGTGAAATCGCTGCGCTCGATCGGGCGCTGAAAGCCGAGCCAGCGCTTCGCCCTCCGCAGGTCGAATATCAGGAAGGGGGGCAGGCTGTGCTCGTCCCGCAGAACCGCTATTCCGAACAGGCCTTTCGCAACCGTCCGGCGCTTACCGCATGGCGCACCCGGCTGGTGCCCTCCGCGCTGGCGCTGTTTGTGGTGCAAAACCCGCTTGAGGATCGCCTGCCGGACGGCACAAAGATGGACAGCGACAGTCGCCAGTGGTTTATCCACGCGAACGATGCCATCGGCGTGCGCGCCCGCGCCCGGGTGCTTGCCGCGCTGGTGGAGAAGTACATTCACAATGAGAGTGAGAACAACTGGGTCAGCCTGGCAAGCGGCGCCGCCATTCCGGTGCTGGAGGCGCTGCGCGAAGCAAAGTTCGATGGTCAGCAGGTCTATCTCACGCTGGTGGATAAAGACCCCGTGGCGCTTAGCTGGGCCGAAACCATGGCGGCGCAGGAAGGCATTGTGGTGGGCGACCAGCTGACCCTGCTCAGGCGCAACCTGGTGCACACGCTGGTGCGTAACGAGGACCTGCTGCTGGAGCTGGGCGAGCATCAGGCCGAACTGGTCGACGCGCTGGGGATTTTTGAATACTTCAACGATGCCGACGCGGTGATTTTTCTCCAGCGCGCGCTGCGGCTGGTCAAGCCCGGCGGGGCGGTGATTGTCTCAAACATGCTGACCAGCAGCCCGCAGATTGACTTTGTGCTGCGCGGTATCGGCTGGGAGGATATCCACCCGAGGACGCTACAGCAGCTGCAGGATATTCACCTGGCGGCGGGCGTACCGGTGGAAAACGTCACCGTGGTCGTGCCGAAGGATGGGGTGTATGCGGTGATGGAGGTTAAAGCTTAGCACGGTCGGTTCCCTCTCCCTGAGGGAGAGGGTTAGGGTGAGGGGGGGACAGACCGCAAGGAGTGGCTTGAAATTGTTCGGTTTTCCAATCATGATCCCCCCATGAAAATCGAAACCGCACACTCCTCCCACTTCGAACGCCTTGTCGCGATCTGGGAATCCTCCGTTCGCGCCACCCATCACTTTTTACAGGAAAGCGATATTGCGGCGCTGCGTCCGCTATTGCTCAACGCGTATCTCCCCAACCTCAAGGTCGTGATAGCCCGCGATGACGCAGGCGTTATTCACGGCTTTTTAGGCGTGGATGAAAACCGCATTGAAATGTTGTTTGTGGATGATGCGAGCCGCGGGAAGGGTGTCGGGAAACTGCTGCTTAAACACGCCATCGCAGAGTTCGGCGCGAACGAAGTGGACGTGAATGAGCAGAATCCGCAGGGAGTCGCGTTTTATCGGCATATGGGATTTGAGCAGATCGGGCGCTCGGAACTTGACGGGCAGGGGAATGCGTTTCCGTTGCTGCATATGCGGTTGGCTAAGTAAATATTTACTTTACGCAGGAATCACACTTGTTAGATATGAAACGCAACGCGTTTTCCTGTTGGAAGTTCAACGTCAATACAAAGTTTCCCACCCATTGCCTCAATGTAGCGCTTAAGCGTGGCAATTTTTAGTTCATTTCCACGTTGCTCTATTTGTGTTACTGCGGGCTGGCTCACCCCCATTAGCTCGGCAACATTTTTTTGCGAAAGCCTGAGCTCTTCACGTAAAAGTTGCAAACCCGTTTCAAGGATCATTTCCTCTGCCATTTCTTTAATTCGTTGTTGGCTTTCCGGTGAGCGTGATGCAATTAATTCATTTAGGGTTTTCACTTGGCTGTCTCCAGGCTTGTCAGATGCCGGGTAAATTCATCATCTGCAATGCGAACAAAGCACGAATCGGACGGCCAGCATATTGAATACGTAACTCTTTCATATTGTTATATTGCGAGCCTTTTACAGTATCGGCATAGGGACGAGGAAGACGAGGTCCATAGTTTTGTAGATTTAGCATGTCTGCCAGTACCTTTTCCTGTAACCCTTCTTCCTGTTCAAGCAACCATAGCTCAAACACCTTTCCGAACAGTACCGTCCACATGCTCTCTTCCATGATAAGCTGTAGCTTATATACAGGGTATAAGCTGTAGTTAATAAATGCAATGGCTGTCATTGGCAACCAGGTAGCGAGTGGCAGAAGTATGACAAATACGGGGCATCTAAATGATTGTATTTGTGAGAAATTGCGAGGCGTCTTCCAGTGTTTTTTGAGTCATGCTGGCAAGGAAGGTAGGGGGGGCAGCATGACTATGGCTACTCTTTAGATTCTTTTTCCATTTACCAGCCACTTTCTTGCTGAACTTATAAGTAAGCCTTACATGTTGTTTTTATTCAGGCTTACCTTCTTCGTAAACGGCTTTAATATGCTCAGTAATGGCTTGAGGAGAGACTTGCTAGAGAGCCACAATGGCTGCTTGCGACAGCCAGAGCGTTTCATGTTCAAAGCGACATGTGATGCGAACCTTACCGTCCTCACTGGCAACATCACAAATTCACCAGCCGGAAATTAGATTACGTTTTTATCAACCATGTCGGCTCCGTCTTTTTAACGATTAACGCCAGAAACCGCCGCTAAGCCAGGTGGTTTGTATTTGATTTTGCGAGGTGCTTTCCAGGATGCTGAATTTGAATCGCGGCAAGAGCTTTCTCTATCTCACTGAGCTTCGCCTTCGTCCGTTTATAATCGTCCTGCAACCGCTGCTCCTGCTCGCTATACGCCACCAGAACGATGCACCCTTTCATCACCTTGACCGTGACCTGCTGTCCGGTATCAAAGCCTGCGGCACGCAGCCACTTGCCGGACAGAATGATATTGGGCGTGGATTTGTCGAAAACATTCGGGCGGTATCCCACAATTAACGAACGCTCGGTTCCGGATTGGTCGGTGTCTGGGGTAGAATGTGAATCAGCCATAATCAACTCCTTGATAGTTGGTGAGGTTAGGCGCTCCGGCTGTGTTCCCGCACATCGGGGCGTTGCAAGCACAGGAGGTTTAGGTGGCCTCCTATTTGTGTCAGAGTAAATGGATAGGTGGCCTCATGTCAATCATATCGCGCGAAAAAAAACCAAAAGGTGGTGGGCAGTCTCCGCAGTTTAAGATGCGTATTGATCCGGCATTAAAAGAACAATTGGATGCGGTGGCGGCTGAGGAAGGGGTGAGCCTCGCCAGCTGGTTGAAGGAGCTGGCGAGAGAAGCTTTAAAAAGAAAAGGAATCATTCCAAAAGGATAATTTTTGGGAGATATCACTTTTTAAGGTTTAAAAACTAATTTTTAGGCTTTGGTTTTCGTAATACATCTTTCATCTGTTTTAAGGTTTCTGTAATAATTGCGCTTGTATTAATCAAAATATTCCTCCCAGTATCTTCACCTACTCTTCGAGTTCCTATTCTGACATTATAATTCTCATTCGGTTCATTCCCATCTAGTATACATCTATATATTTCTTCCTTTTCAGAGGATAAGACTTGTCTAAGCTCCCCTTTTGTCTCAAACATTGCATTTAGACTTTCGATAACATTCATCTTCGCAAAGTCAATTCCATTTTTCTTTGCTATCTCGTGGAAAATATCTGTAGCATATTCATTCGCTAAAATTTCAATGTTAATCAAGCAGGTAAAAGGGAGTTTCAAGGGGTGTTGTACGTAATTTAATACAATTGCAAGTTGTCCATTGACATCACCATGATCAATTGACCAGTCGGTAACACATTCAGGATCTTGGATACTTCTATTAAGTGATGGGGTTATGATTTTTGCAATACTTTCAATTATCTGGGTAAAGCCTTGATCAAAGTTGTTGCGAAAATCAGCATACATTTTACCTCTGGCAAATATAGGCATAGTACAATCTTCAAGTAAAACGGGGAGCACAACAACTCTTTTTTCTTCAAGTTCTCTTAATAACCCTGAAGACAATTCTTTTTTACACCATTCTGAGGATGTAGATGCTTTTGACAGAATAACTAATAAAGCGCTTGCTCCATCCAATGCATCTTGTACTTTATCGAGAATAGTATCCCCTACAGACAATTCCCAACGATCTAACCAGATGTTTATGTTTCTATTGATAAGTTGTAGAGCTAACTTGTCAACAAATTCTTTATCTTGATGCGAATAACTTATGAAAATAGGCATTTATTCACTCCTTTCAAATGTAGGTGTTTGCCATGTTGATATTTTAATTTTACCCGCAAGTTCTGGTAAACTCTCTTTCAGAAGCTCAATAGTATCTTCACTTGTATAAATCCATTTAATATCATCAAATTCAAATGGTAGTTTATACCGAGCAATTCTAGAATTATATTTGTCTTTGTTTTTTTTATAGGCTGAGTAATTTACTGAAATTAAGTTTCCACCAATTTGTTTTTTTGATGGAACGAAGCGCCATTCATTTTCCTCATAAAATTTATAATCTTTTTTATTTGCCCAGCTATTAAATCCAACTGCATTTTTAGTGAAGCACTTTATTTTAATAATAGCTAGTCTCAATTTTGATGGGAGTTTATTAAGAGTGTTTCTCCTTGCTTCTAGCAAATCTTCAAGACCCGAAGAAGCAAAAGAATCGTTGTTCATATATATAACTGGATTCACTTGACTTCTTATGGCCCAGTCGCTTCTAAAAGCTATTCCGTACTGTCCATAACTTATTGTTCTACCTAATAATTCATCTTCTCTGAATTTACTAAATGAGACCATGGGATGGGCAGCGTTAGATGATATTCTTTTATTTTTATTTGAGAACTCTTCACCACAATACTTAACTAGGAGGCCTTTATCTTTCAGAATTGACTCTATGTTTTCATAACTACTTGTAAAGTGAACGAGCATGCGAGTTCCCTTAAAATGTCTTTAAAAATAAGTATGTATTATAGGGGAAAAAGAAATTAATAAATATCTTATATGAACAGTTGGCAGGATAAAGCAGCATTTTGCGCAGAAATGTAAAATTTTGGCGGAAGATCACAGGAGTCGAACCTGCCCGGGAACGCTGGCGTCCCCAACTGGATTTGAAGTCCAGCCACCTCACCGGAGATGACGATCTTCCGCGCCTGCATTGCTACATGGAGGCGGGGCGCATTATAGCTACTTTCAGGCATTTACCACATACCCCGACACACTTTTTTCACCTCTCTTTTGACCTGTACCCCCCTGTTTCAGTTAATTCTTAAGAAAATCCTCAGGTTAGCGTTTTGTGCTCTCCGACATTTACCGCGATCACAAAAAACAAGAAACGTAATCTGCTAACCAGAAAACGCAATACCCGCTCATGAAACAATGGTTTAAAACCAATGCAACCGGTCTCAGCGCCCCCTACAGCGTGAAGGATGAATAAAAGATGAGCGAAGTATTGTCAGTAAAAGAGAAGATTGGCTACGGCATGGGAGACGCCGCCAGCCACATCATTTTTGATAACGTCATGTTGTATATGATGTTTTTCTACACCGATATTTTCGGCATTCCCGCCGGGTTTGTCGGCACCATGTTCCTGCTCGCCCGTGCGCTGGATGCAATCTCCGACCCATGCATGGGGCTGATTGCCGACCGCACCCGCAGCCGCTGGGGCAAGTTCCGCCCGTGGATTTTGTTCGGCGCCATCCCGTTCGGCATCGTCTGCGTACTGGCCTACACCACGCCGGACCTCAGTCTCAACGGCAAAATGGTTTACGCCGCCGTTACCTATACGCTGCTGACCCTGCTCTACACCGTGGTTAACATCCCGTACTGCGCATTGGGCGGGGTGATCACCAACGACCCGACGCAGCGTATCTCCCTGCAATCCTGGCGCTTCGTGCTGGCGACGGCGGGCGGCATGCTCTCCACGGTGCTGATGATGCCGCTGGTGAACCTGATCGGCGGCGACGATAAAGCGTTCGGCTTCCAGGGCGGGATTGCCGTCCTGTCGGTGGTTGCTTTCCTGATGCTGGCGTTCTGCTTCTTCACCACCAAAGAGCGCATCCAGGTGCCGCCGAGCACCACCGCCATGCGGGAAGATCTGCGCGACATCTGGCGGAACGATCAGTGGCGCATCGTTGGCGTGCTGACCATCCTCAACATCCTCGCCGTCTGCGTGCGCGGCGGGGCGATGATGTACTACTGCACCTGGATCATGGGCTCGCCGGAAGTGTTCGTCGCGTTCCTCACCACCTACTGCGTCGGCAACCTGATCGGCTCCGCGCTGGCGAAACCGCTCACCGACTGGAAGTGTAAGGTCAGCATTTTCTGGTGGACCAACGCCGCGCTGGCCGTGGTGAGCGTAGCGATGTTCTTTGTGCCGATGCATGCCACCGTGGTGATGTTCGCCTTTATCTTCGTCATCGGCGTGCTGCACCAGTTGGTAACGCCGATCCAGTGGGTAATGATGTCCGATACCGTCGACTATGGCGAATGGACCAACGGCAAGCGTCTGACCGGGATTAGCTTTGCCGGTACGCTGTTCGTGCTGAAGCTTGGCCTGGCGCTGGGCGGGGCGATGATCGGCTGGATGCTGGCAGGCGGCGGCTACGACGCGGCAGCCAAAACCCAGAACAGCGCGACCATCAGCATCATTATCGGCCTGTTTACCCTTGCCCCGGCGGTCTGCTACGTGTTGAGCGCCATTATCGCCAAACGCTACTACACGCTGAAAACCCCCTTCCTGACCAAAATCCTGGGCGAGCTGGCGCAGGGTGCGCGCCGCAATCAGCAGGAGTTTGAAAACCTGCCGGTCAGCAAAGAATTGCAGAACTAAGAGGACGAAAGCATGAAAATCAGTGATGGAAACTGGCTTATTCAACCGGGTCTGAACGTGACGTATCCGGTTCAGGTGTTCGACGTGGAGCAGCAGGGCAATGACCTGGTGGTGTACGTTGCGCCGCGCGACGTGCGTGAGCGCACCTGGCAGCTCGACACGCTCATGTTCACGGTGCGCCTGTTTGCCCCGCAGGAGGGGATTGTCGGGGTGCGCATCGAGCACTTCCAGGGCGCGCTGGACAACGGCCCGCACTATCCGCTGAACGTGCTGAAAGACGTGAAGGTCGAGATTGAAAACAACGCGGAATTTGCCGAGCTGAAAAGCGGAAGCGTCAGCGTGCGCGTCACCAAAGGGGAATTCTGGGCGCTGGACTTCCTGCGCAACGGCCAGCGCATTACCGGCAGCCAGCTGAAAAACAACGGTTACGTGCAGGACACCAACACCGAACGCAACTACCTGTTTGAACGTCTCGACCTCGGCGTGGGCGAAACGGTCTACGGTCTGGGCGAGCGCTTCACCGCCCTGGTGCGCAACGGCCAGACGGTCGAAACGTGGAACCGCGACGGCGGCACCAGCACCGAGCAGTCCTACAAAAACATCCCGTTTTATCTGACCAACCGTGGCTACGGCGTGCTGGTGAATCACCCGGAAAACGTCTCGTTCGAAGTGGGTTCGGAGAAAGTCTCCAAAGTGCAGTTCAGCGTCGAAGGGGAATATCTCGAGTACTTCGTGATCGACGGCCCGACGCCAAAAGATGTGCTCAACCGCTATACGCGGTTCACCGGGCGTCCGGCGCTGCCGCCCGCGTGGTCGTTCGGCCTGTGGCTGACCACGTCGTTCACCACTAACTACGACGAAGCGACGGTTAACAGCTTTATCGACGGCATGGCCGAGCGCGATCTGCCGCTGCACGTCTTCCACTTCGACTGCTTCTGGATGAAGGCCTTCCAGTGGTGTGATTTTGAGTGGGACCCGGTGACCTTCCCGGATCCGGAAGGGATGATCCGCCGCCTGAAGGAGAAAGGGCTGAAGGTCTGCGTGTGGATTAACCCGTACATCGGCCAGAAGTCGCCGGTATTTCGCGAACTGAAAGAGAAGGGCTATCTGCTCAAGCGCCCGGACGGCTCCCTGTGGCAGTGGGACAAGTGGCAGCCGGGGCTGGCAATTTATGACTTCACTAACCCGGAAGCGTGCCGGTGGTATGCCGACAAGCTAAAAGGCCTGGTGGACATCGGCGTCGACTGCTTTAAGACCGACTTCGGCGAGCGCATCCCGACGGACGTGCAGTGGTTTGACGGATCCGATCCACAGAAGATGCATAACCATTACGCCTACATCTACAACGCGCTGGTGTGGAACGTGCTGAAAGAGACCGTGGGTGAGCAAGAGGCGGTGCTGTTTGCCCGCTCGGCGTCCGTGGGTGCGCAGCAGTTCCCGGTTCACTGGGGCGGCGACTGCTACGCCAACTATGAGTCGATGGCGGAAAGTCTGCGCGGCGGGCTGTCGATTGGCCTGTCCGGCTTTGGGTTCTGGAGCCACGATATCGGCGGATTTGAAAACACCGCCCCGGCGCACGTCTATAAGCGCTGGTGCGCGTTCGGGCTTTTATCCAGCCACAGCCGCCTGCACGGCAGTAAATCTTACCGCGTGCCGTGGGCGTATGATGACGAGTCCTGCGACGTGGTGCGCCACTTTACGCAGCTGAAGTGCCGGATGATGCCGTATCTGTACCGTCAGGCGGCGCTGGCGCGCGAGTGCGGTACGCCGATGCTGCGGGCGATGATGCTGGAGTTCCCGGACGATCCGGCGTGCGATTATCTTGACCGGCAGTACATGCTGGGGGATGCGGTGATGGTCGCGCCGGTGTTCTCAGAGGAGGGCGATGTACAGTTCTGGCTACCTGAAGGACGCTGGACGCACCTGTGGCATAACGACGAAATTCAGGGTAGCCGCTGGCATAAGCAACAGCACGACTTCCGCAGCCTGCCAGTCTATGTGCGCGATAACACCCTGCTGGCGCTGGGCAATAACAGCCAGAAACCAGACTATGCGTGGAACGAGGGCACGGCCTTCCAGCTGTTTAACCTGGAGGATGGCGCAACGGCGGTGAGTGAAGTGCCTGCGGCGGACGGCGCGGTGGCGTTTACGCTGAAAGCGTCACGAGAGGGCGATACCGTGACCCTGACCGGCGTGGGTGAGGCGCGAAACTGGTCGGTGTGCTTGCGCAACGTGCAGAAGGTGGGCGGCGTGAAAGGTGGTTCACATGCGGGAAGCGAGTGGGGCGTGGTGGTGAAAGCGGAGGGGAATGAGGTGGTGGTTCACCTCTGAGCAATAAAAATGCCCGGTGGCGCTTCGCTTACCGGGCCTACGGTAATTATGCGGTCTGATGCCCTCACCCTGACCCTCTCCCACAGGGAGAGGGAATAAAACCGCCACCCGGCTTATTTATTGCACGGGTGTTGAAACAATGCCACCCGTCATCGTCTGCTCTACCTGTTGTTTATCCATATTCACCGCGCTCAGCTTGCCGTTCACCGTTGGCTTCAGCGGCGCATTGGCCTGCACGCTGCCGCTGGCGGTGAGTTGAATATTGCCATCGCCCGTCACCGGTAGCGCTGGCCAGCCCCACTGCTGCAGCACGTTGAGCGGCACGCCGCGCCCGTTCAGGCTTACGGTGGTTTGCCGTTGCGGCAACTGCGAAACCGTCGCCGTCGCTTCCAGAATGCCTTTCTCGGTAAATGCGCTTAGGTCGGTAATGTTCACCGTGGCGGCGTTGGCATTCAACGCCAGCGACGGACGGCGCACGTCCACGCGGTTAAAGGTCGCCGCCGCGCCGTTCAGGGTTGCGCTGCCGCTCCACACGCCCCACTGGCGGTCTTTCACCAGCTGCAGGTTGGCACCGTAGCCATCCAGGGAGGTGATCTGCCACGGGAAGGCGGGATCGATGTCGATCACCAGGTTGCGGCTCAGGCCGAATTTTTGCAGCGTGACGCTGTTCAGCCATTCCGGTAGCGGCTCCATCCACAGCGTTTTCCAGTTCTGCGGCAGGGTGTACTCCAGACCGGCGATGGCGACATCGTCCAGCACCAGCGCTTTGCCGTCGCGCAGCCAGTTGCCGGAGGTGCGCACCATGCCGCCTTCCCAGCGGGAGGTAAACTGGCGCAGCGCCATACCCTGCGGGGAAAACTCTGCGTTCAGGATCGGGTCAAACAGATGCAGCGAGCCGTAGATAAACTCGCTGGCGTTCATGGACAAACGCCCGTCCTGACTTTGCCAGTCGCCTTTGCTTATCGTCAGGTTGCGCAGGCTTAAATCGAGATCGGTCACCGCCCAGTCCGGGCCCTGCAGCCGGGCGTCGGTGACCTCCAGACGGCCTATTTGCAGAGAAGGGATGGTGGCCAGCGGGGCAAAGAAGGCTGTCAGCGTGTTGTCGCTCTGCAGGCGGATCTCATTCAGACGCAGGGTGTCGATAACCCAGCTTCCGTCGGCGTTACGCAGGGCGGAGCCGGTGAGCGAACCGCGCGCCATATCGGCACCGATGGTGTTCAGCACCACCTCCTTGCCGTTAAGCTGGCCCTCAATTAACACGTTGGTGGCCGGGACGCCGTTGAGGGTCAGCGAGCCTGCGCTCATCTGTATCTGCGCATTTTTCCCCAGCACGTTGCCTGCTTCCGGCTGCCATGGGCTGACGCCGCCCGTCACCTTCTGCGCGCTCAGATCCCATTCGGTATTCGGGCTGTTAAAGGCCATATTGCTCAGTTGAAGACGATCGGCCTGCAAGGGCAGCGGTGCCGTCTGCGGCGAGAGGTTCAGCGTGCCATCGAAAAGGGTAATGGCATCCATATGCAGCGGATCGGTCACCTGACGGCTGCTCAGGCCGATATCAACTTTTTTGGCTACCAGCGTGGCAGGTTTACCGTCCCGCCCGAAGGTGACATTTTCCAGAATAAGATGGGAAGGCGACGAAAAGCGGTGATTCATCTTGTCGAAACTGAGTTCGTAATCGGTATTCACCGTCACCCAGCTGCTGACCTGAGCCGCGCCCCAGCGGGTCTGGAGCAGAATATAGAGCGCCAGTATCACAATGAGCAGGGCTACCAGAAGATAGACGAGCAGCTTTCCAATAAATTTCATGGTCTTCCATCCCGCAAACGTACATAAGGGAGTTATGCACGATTTATGCGCAATCCTCAAGGCGGGAATGGTGTAAATAGATGTCACGGCAGGCATTGACTGCCTGCCGTGAAGGGGATCAGTTCTTTTCAGGCGGGAAAACGAGGTTCAGCACAATAGCGGTGATACCGCCCGCGGCGATGCCGGAAGAGAGCAGGTTTTTCACCCAGTCAGGGGCAAACTGCAGGATCAGCGGCTGCTGAGAAACGCCCAGACCCACGGCCAGCGACAGCGCGATAATCATGATCGCCCGGCGGTTCAGCGGTTCGCGGGAGACGATACGCACCCCGGACGCTGCGATAGTCCCGAACATCACCAGCGTTGCGCCACCCAGCACTGGCTCAGGAATGTGCTGCACAAAGCCGCTCACTGCCGGGAACAGGCCAAGGACGATCAGCATCAGCGCCACCACAAAACCCACGTAGCGGCTGGCGACGCCGGTCAGCTGGATCACGCCGTTGTTCTGGCCGAAGCAGGAGTTCGGGAAGGTATTGAATACCGCAGAAACAAACGAGTTCAGGCCGTTCGCCAGCACACCGCCTTTCAGGCGCTTCATGTACAGCGGGCCGGACACCGGCTGCTCGGAGACGTCGGAGGTAGCGGTGATATCGCCGATGGTCTCCAGAGAGGTGATCATAAAGACCAGCATCAGCGGCAGAAGCAGACCCCAGTCAATGCCCAGACCGTAGTACAGCGGCGTGGGGACGGTGATCAGCGCGCTGTTGGTCGGTGCGGTGTTCTCCGGCAACATGCCCAGCGCCCACGCCAGCAGATAACCGGCTGCCATGGCGATCACCAGCGAAGCCACGCGCAGGTAAGGGTTACGCTGGCGGTTCAGCAGAATAATGATCGCCAGCACGACGCCCGCCAGCAGCAGGTTTTTCGGCGCGCCGAAGGTATGGTCGCTCATTGCGGCATAGCCGCCGCCGATGGAGGTGAGGCCGACTTGAATTAGCGACAGGCCGATAATCATCACCACCACGCCGGAGACCAGCGGGGTAATGACGCGGCGCGCCAGATGCAGCACACGGGAGATGACCATCTCCGTGCAGCTTGCCAGCATCAGGGTGCCGAACAGCGCCGCCATCATGGTCGGGACATCCGCACCGCCGGTTTTCAGGGCTGTGCCGCCCATGATCAGCGGCGCCACGAAGTTAAAGCTGGTACCCTGGATCGACAATAATCCCGACCCCACCGGACCCCACGCTTTAATTTGAATAATTGAGGCCACGCCAGAGGCGAAGAGGGACATACTGATGATGTGCTGCGTATCCTGCGCCGGTAAACCGAGCGCCTGGCAGATCAGCAGCGCCGGGGTGATCACCGCGACAAACATCGCCAGAAGATGCTGGCAGGCCGCGAAAAGCGTCTGAGGCAGTGGCGGGCGATCTTCAAGGCGGTAAATCAGTTCGCTATTTTGCTTCTGCGCAATCGGTTGCGCATCAGGCGACTCTATGGTGTTAACGGACATCGGCGGCAATCCCACGGTGGAAAAGCGGGCATTTTATCTGACCACCTGGTAAAAGCAAACGATTGCCAGCAAAAAAAGGGAAGAAAATCTGCCGTTGTGAGCAGGTTTTCTACAACCCGTCGGGAAAAAAAATTACACTTTTTGCGCCGGTGGCTCATGAAGAGCGCAAACCGGCCAGGATAACGCCGCGTGTGTATGGAACACGCGCATAACAGGAGCCTTTTATGATTCATCTCGATACGTTGTCGACCCTTGTTGCCGCAACGCTGGTTCTGCTGCTTGGTCGCAAGCTGGTACACAGTGTTTCCTTTCTGAAAAAGTACACCATTCCTGAACCTGTCGCCGGTGGTTTGCTGGTGGCGCTGGCCCTGCTGGTACTGAAAAAAAGCATGGGCTGGGAAATTGATTTTGATATGTCCCTGAAAGATCCGCTGATGCTGGCCTTCTTTGCCACCATCGGCCTGAACGCCAACCTGGCGAGCCTGCGCTCTGGCGGTAAGGTGCTCGGCGTATTTCTGATTGTCGTGGTGGGACTGCTGCTGCTGCAAAACGCCATTGGCATCGGCATGGCGACGCTGCTGGGGCTGGATCCGCTGATGGGTCTGCTGGCGGGTTCGATTACCCTGTCAGGCGGCCATGGTACTGGAGCCGCGTGGAGTAAGCTGTTTATCGAGCGTTACGGCTTTGAAAACGCAACGGAAGTGGCGATGGCCTGCGCAACCTTTGGTCTGGTGCTGGGTGGCCTGATTGGCGGCCCGGTGGCCCGTTATCTCGTTAAACATTCCACCACGCCGAATGGCAGACCGGACGATGAAATGGTGCCCACCGCGTTTGAAAAGCCGGATGTCGGGCGCAGCATCACCTCGCTGGTACTGATTGAAACCATCGCGATGATTGCCATCTGCCTGACCGTGGGCAAAGTGGTTGCGCAATGGCTGGCGGGTACAGCGTTTGAACTTCCGACCTTTGTCTGCGTGTTGTTTATCGGGGTCATTCTGAGCAACGGTCTGGCGCTGATGGGCTTCTACCGCGTGTTTGAACGTGCGGTATCGGTGCTCGGTAACGTCTGTCTGTCGCTGTTCCTGGCGATGGCGCTGATGAGCCTCAAACTGTGGGAGCTGGCCTCGCTGGCGCTGCCGATGGTGGCGATTCTGGCGGTGCAGGCACTGTTTATGGCGCTGTACGCCATGTTTGTGACCTGGCGCCTGATGGGGAAAAACTACGATGCAGCGGTGCTGGCAGCGGGTCACTGCGGGTTTGGTCTGGGGGCAACCCCAACGGCTATTGCCAACATGCAGGCGATCACCGAACGGTTTGGGCCATCGCACATGGCGTTTCTGGTGGTGCCGATGGTCGGGGCGTTCTTTATTGATATCGTCAACGCGCTGGTGATTAAGCTGTACCTGATGCTGCCGATGTTTGCCTGAGATCAGGCGTTGGAATAGCGCTCGGTTTCCGGCATCCAGCGCTCAATTAACGCTGCCGCCTGTTCGGGGTAGCGTTCATGAATATGGCGTGCGAGGCGTTGAACTTCCGGGATCATGGCCTGATCGCGCAGCAAATCCGCCACCTTAAATTCGGCATTTCCCGTCTGACGCGTGCCCAGCAATTCGCCCGGGCCGCGTATCTCAAGGTCTTTTTGTGCAATCACAAAACCGTCGTTGCTGTCGCGCAGCACCTGCAAACGCATCTGGGCAGTTTTTGAGAGCGGCGCTTTATAGAGCAGCACGCAGTGGGAGGCCACTGCGCCACGCCCAACGCGCCCACGCAGTTGGTGGAGCTGAGCAAGGCCAAGACGCTCCGGGTTTTCGATGATCATCAGGCTGGAGTTGGGGACGTCGACGCCCACTTCAATAACCGTCGTCGCGACCAGTAAATGCAGCTCACCCTGTTTGAACGCCTGCATCACCGCCTGTTTTTCGGCAGGCTTCATGCGCCCGTGAACCAGACCCACGTTTAGCTCCGGCAGCGCCAGCTTTAGCTCTTCCCACGTTGCTTCAGCAGCCTGCGCTTCAAGCAGTTCTGACTCTTCAATCAGGGTGCAGACCCAATAGGCCTGACGCCCTTCGTGGGTACAGGCGTTGCGCACGCGGTCGATGATATCGCTGCGGCGCGTATCCGGTATGGCGACCGTCGTGACCGGCGTACGCCCCGGCGGCAGTTCATCGATGGTGGAGGTATCCAGATCGGCATAGGCGGTCATCGCCAGGGTGCGCGGGATTGGCGTGGCGGTCATGATCAGCTGATGCGGATGGAAGCCCTGCTGCAGCCCTTTTTCCCACAGCGCCAGACGTTGATGCACGCCGAAGCGGTGCTGTTCGTCGATAATCACCAGCGCAAGGCCGTTAAACAGTACCTGCTCCTGGAAGATAGCGTGTGTGCCGACAATCATCTGCACCTGGCCGCTGGCGATGGCTTCCTGCTGCGCAAGACGCGCTTTGCCTTTTTGCTTCCCGGCAAGCCAGCCTACCTCAATCCCGAGCGGCGCGAACCAGGCGCGGAAATTATTGGCGTGCTGTTCAGCCAGCAGCTCAGTCGGCGCCATCAGCGCCACCTGTTTACCGTGGGCAATCGCGCGCAGTGCTGCCAGGGCGGCAACCAGCGTTTTACCGGACCCGACGTCGCCCTGCACCAGGCGCATCATCGGCACGTCGAGTGCCATATCGCGTTCAATCTCGGCCGTTACGCGCGCTTGTGCGCCGGTCGGCTTAAACGGCAGAGAGGCCAGCAGCTTATCTTTGAGCGCATCATTCTGGCTTAACGGCTGAGCGTGGAAACGCTGCGCGCCTGCGCGAAGCGCCAGCATGCTCAGGTTATGTGCCAGTAATTCCTCAAGGATAAGACGCCGTTGTGCGGGATGTTTGCCGCTTTCTAAATCGCTGAGCTGTAATGTGGGTGGTGGACGATGCAGTGTGCGCAATGCCTCGGGCAGGCTCATCATGCCCTGTGCCAGCTCGGGGGGCAGAAGTTCGGCAATCGCGCAGGTATCCAGCAGCTCCAGCGCCTGATCGGTGAGTTTACGCAGCGTTGCCTGCTTAATACCTTCAGTCGTCGGGTAAACCGGCGTAAGCGTCTCCTGCAGTTCCGGTGTGCTAAGGTCGCCCTGCACGCGGTACTCCGGGTGGATCATCTCTGCGCCGTATTTACCGCGTTTGGCTTCGCCATAGGCCAGCACTCGGCGGCCTGTCGCCAGGCTGTTTTTCATCGCTGCGCTGAAGTTGAAAAAACGCATGGTGAGAATGCCGGTACCGTCGCTGATCTGACAGGTCATCATCCGGCGTCCACCAAACGTGATGTTGCAGTTCAGGACTTCGCCTTCAACGGTGGCGTAAATGGCAGGCAGCAGATCGCCAATTTTGTAGAGCTGAGTGCGGTCTTCGTAACGCAGAGGGAGGTGCAGGAGGAGATCCTGCACGGTATGCAGGCCAATTTTTGCCAGCTTACTGCTTTGCGCCGCGCCCACGCCCGTCAGGCTATTGAGCGGAATGGCATCCAGCAGGCGGCCTTTCATCAGTTACCCGGCGTACTGCATAGTGGACCACCACTCGGCATCGGCTTCAATTTCGCCCTGCGCGTTGACGTGGGGGTAAGGCAATTTTTTCTGCTTCGCGACGCGAGCCAGCACCGGATAACCGCCTTCAAACAGCAGGCGCTGCTGTTCCTCTTCCGGCAGCATACTGTTGCTGCGCTCGTACATTCCGGCGTTCTGGCGCTGGCGCTGCGCTTCATACAGAATCAGCGCAGAGGCAACCGACACGTTCAGGGACTGAACCATACCGATCATCGGGATGATGATGTCCTGATCCGCCAGATCCAGCGCTTCCTGGGTGATCCCGGTTTTCTCCTGCCCCATCAAAATGCAGGTTGGGCGGGTGTAGTCGATCTCGCGGAAATCCACAGCTTTAGCAGAAAGGTGAGTCGCAAGAACCTGCATACCGCGGCCTTTCAGGTGCGATACGGCTTCACCAATCGTCTGATGCGTTTTGACGGACACCCAGCTGTTGCTGCCTGCGGCAGCAGACACCATGTTTCGCATGCGGGTGCCCGGCCAGACGGCGTGCACTTCATGCACGCCGACGGCGTCTGCGGTACGAACGATAGCAGAGACGTTATGAGGCTTATGAACCTGCTCCATGCAGACCGTCAGGTCAGGCTGACGCCTGGCGAGCATTTCGCAGATACGTGTATAACGTTGTGAATTCATAAACCTAGTTTCGGTTTCGGGTAACTTTAATCACGTCCGGCATGACGCGGATCTTGCGCATAATATTCGCCAGATGCACGCGGTCGCGGGCGGTCAGACGAATAAAGGCGCTATAAACGCGGCCGTCTTTTTCTTCCGTATTCAGGCTCTGAATGTTGGACGAGGCCGTGTTGATCGCTGCCGTCAGGTTTGCCAGGGCACCCTGGTGATTGAACATATCCACCTTAATTTCGGTGATAAATTCCTGCGCCGTCTCTTTGTCCCACTCGACCGCCATAAACTTCTCGGCTTCTTTCTGGTAGCCGCGAATGTTACGACAGGATTCATGGTGGATAACCAGCCCTTTGCCGGGGCTGACGTGCGCAATAATCGGGTCACCTGGGATTGGACGGCAACATTTTGCGAAGGTGATCAGCACCCCGTCCGCGCCTTTGATTGGCAGATGAGCGTGGCCGGATGCGCCTGGAGCAGAAGGTATCGCTTCGCCCTGCTGCAGGTTTTTCGCCACCACGACGCTCATGGCGTTACCGAGACCAATTTCCGCCAGCAGATCGTCCAGAGACGTTAGCTTCATGCGGTCGAGTTCGCGCTGGATATGCTCTGGTGGAATTTCAGCCAGCTTACGGCTACCGCCCAACGCGTGGTTGAGCAGACGGCGTCCCAGGCTGACGGAGTCGTCGCGCTTGAGGTTTTTCAGCAACTGGCGAATTTTGGCGCGCGCTTTGGAGCTCACCACAAAGTTCAGCCAGGCCGCGTTCGGGCGTGCGCCCGGTGCGGTAATAATTTCTACCGTCTGGCCGCTGGAGAGCGGCTGAGACAGCGGGTAAGGCTGTCTGTCGACGCGTGCGCCCACGCAGGCATGCCCGATATCGGTATGTACTGCGTAAGCAAAGTCGACCGGCGTTGCGCCCGCAGGCAGTTCGACAATGCGACCTTCTGGGGTGAAAACGTAAATCTCATCCGGGAAGAGATCGGATTTCACGCTCTCGATAAATTCAAAGGAGCTACCCGCACTCTGCTGCAGTTCCAGCAGGCTCTGCATCCAGCGCTGGGCGCGGATCTGTGCAGTCGTGCTGCTTTCGCCACCGTGCTCTTTATACGCCCAGTGCGCGGCGACACCCATCTCTGCCATCTGGTCCATGTCTTCGGTGCGGATCTGCACTTCGACAGGCACGCCGTGTGGACCGATCATCGAGGTATGCAAAGATTGATAGCCGTTCGCTTTTGGAATAGCGATGTAATCTTTCATGCGCCCCGGACGCGGTTTGTAGAGGCTGTGCATCTGCCCCAGCACGCGATAGCAGGTATCGGCATCGTGGACGATCACGCGGAACGCGTAAATATCCATGATCGAGTGAAAACGCTGCTCTTTGAGCACCATTTTGCAGTAAATCGAGTACAGATGTTTCTCGCGACCGCTGACGCGGCACGGAATACCCGCTTCCTGTAAACGCCCTTCAATTTCCGAGAGGATCTTTTGAATCATCTCTTTACGGTTACCGCGTGCGGCTTTCACCACCTCTTTAATGACGCGATAGCGGTTCGGGTATAACGCTTCAAAACCCAGCTCTTCCAGCTCGGTTTTAATGTGGTGAATACCTAAACGGTGCGCCAGCGGACTGTAAATTTCCAGGGTTTCACGAGCAATGCGGCGACGCTTGTCCGGGCGAAGTGAGCCCAGCGTGCGCATGTTGTGGGTACGGTCAGCGAGTTTGATGAGAATGACGCGGATATCCTGCACCATCGCCATAATCATCTTGCGGAAGTTTTCGGCTTGCGCCTCTTTCTTGTCGCGGAATTTCAGCTTATCAAGCTTAGAGACCCCTTCCACCAGTTCGGCAACGCTTTTGCCAAACAGCTGTTCCATATCCTGGTAGGTGGCAGGGGTATCTTCGATCACGTCATGCAGCAGTGCAGCCATCAGCGTTTCGTAGTCGAGTTTCATCTCGGCCAGAATGCAGGCTACCGCAACAGGGTGCGTGATGTAGGGTTCACCGCTTGAACGTGTCTGGCCCTCGTGAGCGTCACGTGCAACGAGATACGCCTGCTGAAGACGCTTAATCTGGTCTTCAGGCAGGTAGGTTTGAATCAGTTGATTCAGGCTTTCAAACAGATACAAGGGCGACCCGCAGGTTTAATTAACGACGACCTTCAGCAATGGCGGTTACGGCCTGCAGTTCTGCGGCTTCCTGCTCTTGCTGCTCCTGGCGCTCACGCACGTCGAGGATCTGGTTGTTGATCAGACCTTCTTCGATTTCGCGAAGTGCAATAACGGTGGTTTTATCGTTTTCTTCCGGTACCAGCGGATCTTTACCGCCTACCTGCATCTGACGAGCGCGACGCGCGGCGACCAGTACCAGGTCAAAACGGTTACCAATTTTCTCTACAGCGTCCTGAACAGTTACGCGTGCCATACTTAAAATGCTCCACAGGTGAAGAAATGACTGGGCATGATACTGAAAGTGGGTTCAGTCTGCCAACAGTTTGGTGATTAATGCGTCATGTCGCTGCTTCTGGCGGCTCATACGCAGACGTTCTGCGCGAAGGATGGTTTTGAGATCGCTCAGCGCGGCATCAAAATCATCATTCACAATAAGGTAATCATATTCCGCGTAATGGCTCATTTCTGCAACTGCCTGGGCCATACGCTTTGCAATCACGTCTTCGCTGTCCTGACCACGGCCACGCAGACGGCGATCCAGCTCATCTTTCGATGGCGGTAAAATAAAGATACTGCGTGACTCCGGCATTTTCTTGCGAATTTGCTGTGCGCCCTGCCAGTCGATATCCAGGAAGACATTCACGCCCGTGGCCAGAACCTGCTCAATGGTTTCACGCGAGGTACCGTAGTAGTTACCAAACACTTCAGCGTGTTCAAGAAACGCATCCCTGGCGATCATCGCTCTGAACTCGTCGTGATCCACAAAGAAATAGTGTTCACCGTGCACTTCACCCGGACGCGGCTGACGCGTGGTGTGAGAAACAGATACCTGTGTGTCGTACAACGGTTGGGTTTTTAACAGTGCCTGAATAAGGCTGGATTTACCCGCGCCACTAGGGGCAGAAACAATATAAAGCGTGCCTTGAGCCATGAGAGTCTTTTGTATGTGTTAGCGAAGAAGTCCTACATACGGGCTTATTATACACGTCGGCGCAGTGTGACGTAGCCTTTGTCACACTTTTTCCCCTGGATTATTGAATTTTACGTACCGTTTTCAGGTTTTACCCGCGGTTTGCTGCAATAAAAATGAATACTGGATAGCGTCTCGCATGATGAGAAGTTGTTATTAGCCATGTTTCTCACGTCAGGTTATACCTCCGGCATTGCAAAGGAGGGGTAGCGATGTGGAGATGGATAAGCGGGTTAATGCTGTTGTGGTGTGGTTATGGGGCGGCGGTGTGTCCGGTGTGGTCACAGGCTAAAGCCGGAAAAGAGATTGCATCCTTAAGCGCACAGATCAAACGCTGGGATGAAGCCTACTGGAAGCAGGGCGTCAGCGAGGTCAACGACGAGGTATACGACCAGCTCAACGGACGCTTAGCCCAATGGCAGCGCTGTTTTGGCCATGATCTCTCAGAGAACACCTTACCTGCGCTGACGGGAAGCGTAAAACATCCTGTTGCCCATACGGGGGTGCATAAGGCCGCCAGCAAAGAAGCGCTAGGTCAGTGGATGCGAGGCCAGAAAAATCTCTGGATGCAGCCAAAAGTCGACGGCGTGGCGGTGACGCTGGTGTATCGCAACGGAAAGCTCGCCCAGGCTATTAGTCGCGGTAATGGGTTAAAAGGTGAGGACTGGACCGCTCGCGTGCGTTTGATTCCGTCAGTGCCTAAAGAGGTATCCGGCGCGCTGGCAAACAGCGTCCTGCAGGGGGAGCTTTTCTGGATGCGCGAGAATCATATTCAGCGGCAGATGGGCGGAATGAATGCACGCGCAAAAGTGGCGGGGGCGATGATGCGGCAGAACGACGGTGCGCTTCTGAACCAGACAGGAATATTTATCTGGGCCTGGCCGGATGGTCCGAAAGAGATGAAAAGTATGCTTTCGGCGCTGTCCGGAGCTGGGTTTTCCCTGACGGCGCCCTATACCTTGCCCGCCCGAACGGTTGATGAAGTTGAAAAGCAGCGTTTGGCCTGGCTAAACACAGCATTACCCTTTGCCACGGATGGCATTGTGGTTCGGTCCGCGGAGTCGCCTTCAGGGGAGCGCTGGCTGCCTGGCGAAGGCAACTGGGTCATGGCGTGGAAATATCCGCCAGTTGCGCAGATTGCTGAGGTCAGGGATATTCATTTTTCAGTTGGGCGTACGGGTAAAATTTCCGTCGTGGCGGCGCTGGAGCCGGTGCAACTGGATGATAAACAGGTACAGCGGGTGAGCCTGGGGTCGGTTGGACGCTGGCAGAGGCTGGATATTGCCCCTGGCGATCAGATCCAGGTGAGCCTTGCCGGGCTGGGTATCCCACGGTTTGATAAGGTTATCTGGCGAGGGACGGACAGACAAAAACCAGAACCACCGGCCTCGCGTTTTCACTCCCTGAGCTGTTTTTATGCTTCGCCAGAGTGTATGGAACAGTTCTTCGCCCGGTTGACGTGGCTCAGTTCTAAGCAGGTATTCAACATTGAAGGATTAGGCGAGTCAGGCTGGCGAACACTCTGGCAGGCGCATCGTTTTGAACATCTCTTCTCATGGCTGCTCTTAACGCAGGCGCAGCTCCAGTCTACGCCGGGGTTTTCTCCAGCGCGGGGGCTGGCGCTCTGGCATCGCTTCAACCTGGTACGTGAACAACCTTTTATCCACTGGATGATGGCGTTGGGTGCGCCATTGCCACAAGCCTCGCTGAAGGCGTTGGGGGATATGTCATGGCAACAGATGCGTGAACGCAGCGCAAAGGCGTGGCAGGCCTTGCCGGGTACGGGGGAAGAGAGGACGCGGCAGATCGTGAGCTGGATAAATGCACCAGAGATTGATGTGCTGGTCCGGTGGCTTGCCCGGCAGCACATCAACGGTTTCTGAGATCAGTGTACGCCGTGCTTATAGTGAAACACGGGCAGTCCCAGCTTCAGACGCAGCGCCAGCATGCGGGCCGTAAAGCCAAACAGCAGCGTAGAGATAACCACCACATCATGGTTAGAAACATAATGCTGCAGGGCGATGTAGAGCACCGCCGCGGCGAAGGAAATGCCGGCATACAGCTCTTTTTGAAAGACCAGGGGAATGCGTTTGCAGAACATATCGCGCAGTACGCCGCCAAACACCCCTGTGACCACAGCAGCAATCGTGGCGATAACCGGCCCTTCACCCATATCGAGCGCGATCTGTGCACCGATGATAGAAAAGACAATCAGCCCCAGCGCATCCAGCACCAGAAACAGGCGGCGCAGATGGGGCATAACGGGTGCCACAATGGTGGTTAATACGGCGGCTGTTGCCACGATAATCACATACTCAGGGTGTTTAACCCAGCCGAGAGGGTAATGGCCAAGCAGGATATCGCGCACGGATCCGCCGCCCAGCGCGGTCGCGGTGGCAATAATGATCACGCCGAAGGTGTCCATGCGGCGTCGTCCGGCTGCAAGTGCGCCGGTCATGGCTTCTGCGGTGATACCAATAAGATAAAGAGTGTGAAGCAGCATATACCCTCCGGTCAGAACGCGGGCAGGTTAGCGATTTGTGCGCAAGATCACGATTGAGATTTTCTAAGGTGAATGAGTTTTCCCTACAAAATTTTATCAATTTGTATCAGGCAGGCTTGATGAACATGGAAGAGATGGGGAGTGATGTGAAAATATGGATTAGAAATAATAATGGGTGGCGTCCAGCGGATACCACCCGAGAGTAATTATTCGATGTTCTGGATCTGCTCTCGCATCTGCTCAATCAGCACCTTCAGCTCGATCGCTGAGTTAGTCACTTCAGCATTGATCGACTTAGATGCCAGGGTGTTCGACTCGCGGTTGAACTCCTGCATCATAAAGTCGAGGCGGCGGCCTACCGCTTCCTTCTTCTTCAGGATGTTGTAGGTCTCTTTCACGTGTGCTTCCAGACGATCCAGCTCTTCGGCAACGTCAATACGCTGCGCCATCAGCACCAGCTCTTGTTCCAGACGGGTGTTTTCCAGCTGAACTTCCGCTTCTTCCAGTTTGGCTACCAGACGCTCGCGCTGCCATTGCAGCACTTCCGGCATATGGGTGCGGACTTTTGCCACTTCGGCGCTTACGCCTTCAAGACGCTGCTCAATCATCGCTTTCAGCGCCTGGCCTTCGGTTTCGCGGGCAACGATAAAGTCATCCAGGGTTCCGTCGAGGGCGGCAAGGATTTCGGCGGCGATGGCATCCAGATCCTGCTCACCGGCAGCCATGACGCCAGGCCAGCGCAGAATATCAACCGGGTTGATTTCGCCTTCATCACTTTGCATTTTGACCCAGTTCGCCGCATTCACGAGCTGTTTAGCCAGTTTTTCATTCAGGATCAGTTCGCCCTGCGCACTGGCATCAGGCTCAAAACGCAGGTTACATTCCACTTTACCGCGCGTCAGACGAGTACGGATGCGCTCGCGTACAACGGGCTCGAGGCTGCGGAACTGCTCCGGCATACGGAAATATGTTTCCAGATAGCGCTGGTTTACCGAGCGCATTTCCCAGGTAGCGCTACCCCAGCTACCCTTGATTTCACGCCGGGCGTAGGCGGTCATACTGCGGATCATAGACATTCCCGTTTTTAAAGGAGAGATGGGGGGATTATAGCTTTCGGGGGCTTCTCAGGATAGGAATAAGCGTCCTTTATCCGTATAATGCGCAGCCACATTCGTTTCAAGCCGGAGAATCCATCATGCGTCCATCAGGTCGTAGCGCCAATCAGGTGCGTCCCGTCACCCTGACCCGTAACTATACAAAACACGCTGAAGGTTCCGTGCTGGTTGAGTTTGGTGACACCAAAGTACTGTGCACCGCGTCCATCGAAGAAGGTGTTCCGCGTTTCCTGAAAGGCCAGGGCCAGGGCTGGATCACCGCAGAATACGGCATGCTGCCGCGCGCGACCCACACCCGTAACGCCCGTGAAGCGGCGAAGGGTAAGCAGGGTGGCCGTACCATGGAAATTCAGCGTCTGATCGCGCGTGCGCTACGCGCCGCTGTGGACCTGAAAACTCTCGGTGAATTTACGATTACGCTCGACTGCGACGTGATTCAGGCTGATGGCGGCACGCGTACCGCGTCCATTACCGGTGCCTGTGTGGCGCTGGCCGATGCCCTGAACAAACTGGTTGCAGCCGGTAAGCTGAAAACCAACCCAATGAAAGGTATGGTTGCGGCGGTTTCCGTGGGTATCGTTAACGGTGAAGCGCTGTGCGATCTGGAATACGTCGAAGATTCCGCCGCCGAGACCGACATGAACGTAGTGATGACCGAAGATGGTCGCATCATTGAGGTGCAGGGCACGGCGGAAGGCGAGCCGTTCACCCATGAAGAACTTCTTACCCTGCTGGCTCTGGCCCGAGGGGGAATCGAATCTATTGTCACGTCGCAGAAAGCGGCGTTAGAAAATTGATTTTAAAGGCGACCAATGAGTCGCCTTTTTTTTGCCTGCAAGACAGAAACCAAAGGAGCGAATCCATGAAATCGTATCAGCGCCAGTTTATTGAGTTTGCGATTAATAAACAGGTCCTTAAGTTTGGCGAGTTTACGCTGAAATCCGGTCGTAAGAGCCCTTATTTCTTTAACGCCGGGCTGTTTAATACCGGGCGCGATCTGGCGCTGTTGGGTCGTTTCTATGCCGAAGCGCTGATGGATTCCGGAATTGATTTTGACCTGCTTTTTGGCCCGGCCTACAAAGGCATTCCGATTGCGACCACCACCGCAGTAGCGCTGGCGGAACATCACGATCGCGACGTGCCGTACTGCTTTAACCGTAAAGAGGCTAAAACCCACGGTGAAGGCGGTAACCTGGTCGGCAGTGCACTGCAGGGCCGCGTGATGCTGGTGGACGATGTGATCACCGCAGGCACTGCGATTCGTGAATCGATGGAGATTATCCAGGCTCACGGCGCGACGCTGGCTGGCGTACTGATTTCTCTGGATCGTCAGGAGCGTGGGCGCGGCGATATCTCTGCTATCCAGGAAGTTGAGCGTGATTACGGCTGCAAAGTGACCTCTATCATTACCCTGAAAGAGCTGATTGCGTATCTGGAAGAGAAGCCTGAGATGGCGGACCATCTGGCTGCGGTGCGTGCATATCGCGAAGAGTTTGGCGTGTAGCTGAATTGCCCGGTGGCGCTACCGCTTACCGGGCCTACACCACCCGCAGGCCGGATAAGGCGAAGCCGTCATCCGGCACCGGAGTTATTGCAACTGAGCGGCGACGAGCGGCCAGCGGGCGTCAAAATCGTCCGTTGGACGGTATTTAAATTCGCTACGGACAAAGCGTGAGAGCATACCTTCACAAAACGCTAAGATCTGGCTTGCCAGCAATGTCTCATCCATCGTGTATCCTTCGCCTTCACGCATTTTCTTCTCGCGTAGTACCTGGCGCAGCTGCGCTTCAATACGTTCGAAAAGCTGATTAATGCGGCCCTGTAGCCTGTCCTGCTCAAACATCAGCGCGTGGCCAGTGAGGATACGGGTCAAGCCCGGATTACGTTCACCAAAGCCCAGAATTAACAGCACAATCAGACGCAGACGCGCGGTGGTGTCTTTTTCGTCTTTCAGAATCAGGTTGATGCGTGTGATCAGGCTGTCTTCAATAAACTCAATCAGGCTGTCGAACATCCTGGTTTTGCTGGGGAAATGACGGTACAGCGCCGCCTCAGACACGCCTACAGAGGCGGCCAGTTTAGCGGTGGTGATGCGTTGACTGCCATCGCTGGATTCAAGCATCAGAGCCAGAGATTGAAGTATTTCTTCGCGACGATTCCTTTTCGCGGTTTGTTTTTCTGCCATGTTACAAAATACCCCTGAAAATAAGCACTTGCCAGGCTGGCATCCACACAGCGACCGCAAACGGACGTTTGCGGTTTGTTATTGCATTATGGCGCTGTGAGATACGTGTTTGTTGGGCGTTTATTTGCGCCCGGAATGGCCGAAGCCGCCTTCGCCACGGTCGGTGGCGTCAAAATCTGCCACCAGGTTAAATTCTGCCTGAACCACTGGCACAAAGACCATCTGCGCGATACGCTCGCCCGGTTCAATGGTGAAGCTGTCCTGACCACGGTTCCAGACGGAAACCATCAGTTGACCCTGATAGTCGGAGTCGATCAGGCCAACCAGGTTGCCCAGCACAACGCCATGCTTATGGCCAAGGCCAGAGCGTGGCAGGATGACTGCCGCCAGAGACGGGTCAGCAATGTGAATGGCCAGGCCCGTCGGGATCAGGATGGTGGCACCCGGAGCCAGTTCTACAGCGTCGTCGAGACAGGCGCGCAGGTCAAGTCCGGCAGAGCCGGAGGTGGCATAGGTTGGCAGCGGGAATTGCTCGCCAACACGCGGGTCCAGAATCTTAACGTCGATTTTTTTCATCATAACGGGTAACGATCTCGTCCAGTAATTGTTGGCCCAGGAGTTCCTTGCGCTCAAGCGGTAAGATTTTATCTCCATCCTGCCAGAAAAGGTGCAGTGCGTTGCTGTCGCTGTTAAATCCTTGCGTGGCCAGCGATACATCGTTCGCGCAGATTAAATCGAGGTTTTTGCGCGTACGTTTTTGCCGGGCATATTCTTCCACATTATTCGTTTCTGCGGCAAACCCAACAACGTAAGGACGATGGTTTTTTAGTGCGGCGACACCGGCAACAATGTCCGGGTTTTTCACCATTTTTAGCGTTAATTCATCGCCTTGCTTTTTGATTTTCGCATCAGCGATGGTCTCGGCGCGGTAGTCTGCCACGGCCGCACAACCGATGAAAATCTGCTGGCTTTGCGCATGAGCCTGCACGACGGCTTCCATCTCCAGGGCGGTGGTGACGTTAATGCGATGCACAAAAGGCGGCGTAGGCAACGAGACCGGACCGCTTACCAGCGTGACGTTGGCGCCGCGTTTTGCGGCAGCGGCGGCAATGGCAAAACCCATTTTGCCGGAACTGTGGTTAGTGATGTAACGCACCGGGTCCAGCGGCTCGCGCGTAGGGCCCGCGGTAATCATGATGTTGAGATGTTGCAGATCGTTGACAGGCGAGAAATGGGCGGCGGCCATGTCGACAATCGTCAGTGGGTCAAGCATGCGGCCCGGGCCCACATCGCCGCAGGCCTGGCTGCCGCTGTCCGGACCCCAGATAAGCAGGCCGCGTGACGCCAGCATCTCCAGATTATGCTGGGTGGCCGCGTTACGGTACATCTGCTGGTTCATCGCAGGCACAACGGCGACCGGGGCAGGTGTAGCGAGGCATATGGTTGAAACCAAATCGTTCGCCATACCGGCCGCCACTCGGGCAATCAAATCAGCCGTGGCAGGGGCAAGAATCACGAGGTCTGCCCATTTACCAAGCTCAATATGGCCCATTGCGGCTTCGGCGGCCGGATCGAGCAGGCTGTCAGATACCGGGTACCCTGAAACGGCCTGCAGGCTCAGGGGAGTGATAAAGGCTTTGCCGCCTTCGGTTATCGCGACCCGCACATCCGCCCCGCGCTCGCGCAGACGACGCACCAGCTCCGGCGCTTTATAGGCAGCAATACCGCCGCTTACGCCAAGAACGATTTTTTTACCGGCCAGGCTCATCATGATTCTTTCCTGTTGGGTTTCACCAGAGAGCGGGCATTTTATCACAATCCCCTGAGCGGGGTGATTTTGTCCTTAGCTCACTTTGCGAGGCGCTACGCAAGAACGATACGAGGCCGTCGAGTGCCTGACTGGCCTGTGGCAGCATGTGGGTAAAAAGGGAGAAAGAGCATGGAAGAAGAGGATGAACTGCTGCTGCCGCGCGAAAAGTTGCTGCGCAACGGCGTCACCCCATTAACAGACGATGAGCTGCTGGCGCTCTTTTTGCGTACCGGGACCCCGGGGAAAACGGTCTTTACGCTGGCAAAAGAGCTGATCGCTCATTTCGGTTCACTGTATGGCTTGCTGACCGCCGACCTGGCGCAGTTTAAGCATATTGGCGGGATCGGCGTGGCGAAATATGCTCAGCTGAGGGCGATTGCCGAGCTGGCCCGCCGTTTTAACAATGTCCGCCTGGAGAAGGAGGCACCGATCCTGACGCCAGCGATGACGCGTGAATTCCTGCAAAGTCAGTTAACCGATGTTGAACGCGAGATCTTTATGGTGATCTTTCTCGACAACAGGAACCGGGTGCTGAAACACAGCCATCTTTTTTCGGGTACCCTGAACCATGTTGAGGTACATCCGCGTGAAATTGTGCGCGAAGCGATAAAAGTGAATGCAGCGGGCGTGATCCTCGCGCATAATCACCCCTCTGGCTGTGCAGAACCGAGCAGAGCTGACAAAGAAATGACCGAGCGCATTATCAAATGCTGTCAATTCATGGACATTCGTGTGCTGGATCATCTGATAATTGGCCGCGGAGAGTACCTTTCTTTTGCCGAACATGGCTGGATTTAGGCTATTTCTGGCGATCCATCGGGATCTTTGTCTGTTCGGGACTTGAGCACACCGCCGAGTCAGCGTATACTACGCCACCTTTGAGAATCTCGGGTTTGGCATTTGGGCCTGGCAATCGAGAGTTCACTTAGAACTATGCGATGACCGGGCTGTAAAGCCTGACGAGGCGCCGATACCCCATACGAAGCTCGAGCTAATTTGATTTTTGGAGAATAGACATGTCCCGAGTCTGCCAAGTTACTGGCAAGCGTCCGGTGACCGGTAACAACCGTTCCCACGCACTGAACGCGACTAAACGCCGTTTCCTGCCGAACCTGCACTCTCACCGTTTCTGGGTTGAGAGCGAGAAGCGTTTTGTCACCCTGCGTGTATCTGCTAAAGGTATGCGTGTAATTGATAAGAAAGGCATCGATACAGTTCTGTCTGAACTGCGTGCCCGTGGCGAAAAGTACTAAGTACTTAAAGAGGAAATAAATCATGGCTAAAGGTATTCGCGAGAAAATCAAGCTGGTTTCTTCTGCTGGTACAGGTCACTTCTACACCACCACGAAGAACAAACGTACTAAGCCGGAAAAACTGGAACTGAAAAAATTCGATCCAGTTGTACGCCAGCACGTACTGTACAAAGAAGCTAAAATCAAATAATTTTAGCCTCCTTGTATTGAAAAACCCCGCAACTGCGGGGTTTTTTGCATTCTGCATCTCAACGGAGGAACCA
>NZ_JTLF01000322.1:0-3775 GCF_000798855.1 Enterobacter sp. ZOR0014
AAAGACTTATTTGGTGACGTCTGCGCCGAACCACTTCTCGGAGAGCGCCTTCAGGCTGCCGTCTTTTTGCATATCAGCAATCGCAGCGTCGATCGCTTTCACCAGGTCTTCGTTACCTTTACGGACCGCAACACCGGATTCCTGACGAGAGAACGCATCACCGGCAACCGCCAGGGTGTTGTTGGTTTTCTTCACCAGATCCAGCGCGGCCAGGCGGTCAACCAGAATGGCGTCAATACGGCCTACGCGCAGATCCTGGTATTTCGTCGGGTCATCATCATAGGTTCGGATGTCCACGCCCTGAACGTTCTGGCGCAGCCACTCTTCGTAGTTAGTGCCCAGACCGACACCCACTTTTTTACCTTTCAGGTCGGCCGCGGTTTTGATGGTGCCTTCGTTACCTTTCTTCACCAGCGCCTGAATACCGGACACGGTGTACGGCGTGGAGAAGTCATACTTCTTCTTACGCTCGTCAGAAATGGTCACCTGGTTAATCACCACGTCAATGCGTTTGGAATCCAGCGATGCCAGCATACCGTCCCATTTGGTCGGTTTCAGGGAGGCTTTCACGCCGAGGTGTTTTGCCAGTTCTTCGGCAAATTCCACTTCAAAACCGGTCAGTTTGCCGTCGTCGCCCTGGAAGCTGAACGGAGGATAGGTTCCTTCCAGCCCAACCAGCAGCGTTCCGCGCTCTTTTACTTTGTTCAGCAGATTTTCTGCAGCGAACGTTTTCACGCTCATACCCGCAACCAGCGCCACGGCCATAACGCCCATCAACGCCTGACGACCCAGAAGTGCTAATTTCATAAATACCCCGATAGCGTAGAATTTTTACGTAGTGTAGAGAAATCGCCTGCGACGTCAAAGGCGACTGCGCTACATCTTATTCTTTTTTAATATATATCAGAAGTTGTTCCGGCGTGGCCTTTCTGCTTCATCGCACCCGGCATTTGTACCTTATATTGCGCATACTTGCGCAGCGCAATACGGTAGTTGTTGGTGCTGGTGGCAGGCAGCCACGGCTCCAGATTCTCATCCAGATAACCGGTTTTTAGCAGATCGCGAGAGATGTTGTTAACGGTCAGATGCTGTCCAAGGCGGCGCAGGCGAACCACATATTCGCGCACGGTGCCGTGGCTCATCTCCGTTTGTTCAAACAGGAATTGTTTGAAGCCGATAATGTCGAAGAAGTCGCTTTGCTCTTTGCAGTGGAGATCGCCACAGAAACGGCAAAGCGCCACCCACTCTTTCTGCTCTTCGAGCCACGCCGCTTCGTCCATCAACGTGTCGAGGCGAGAGATCGCGATTTTATTCACGATCTCGCCACGGCGAACCAGCGTGATACGATCGAGTAGTTTCTTACAGTGGGCGCAATGCGTCTGGCTGTGTTTAAAGTCTTTCAGGTAGCGGCTTAAAGGCCGTCTTTTTGATTGCTGCACCGTCATGATAACTCCTGGTTGTCAATACGTTGTGCGGCATTTTTCGGGTGAAAAAATCACCTATAACTTACCCAGCTTGGTTCGTAAGCGTTTAATGGCCTGGCTGTGCAACTGGCTCACCCGCGACTCCCCCACCTCCAGAACAGCGCCAATCTCTTTGAGATTAAGCTCTTCCTGGTAATAAAGGGTCAACACCAGCTGTTCGCGTTCAGGCAGCGCTTCAATCGCTTCCATTACGCGCTGGCGTAAATTCCCTTCCATTAAATGGTGTAACGGGTTTTCCTGCTGGTGCTCATCCGTCACCAGCTCGATGCTATCGCCATGCTCTTCGCGCCACTCGTCATAAGAGAAGAGTTGGCTATTATTGGTATCGAGCAACATCTGACGATACTCTTCAACAGCAATGCCAAGACGTTCCGCCACTTCGGTTTCCGTTGCGTTGCGTCCCAGTTCCTGTTCCAGCTGCCCCATCGCATGCGCCACTTCGCGGGCGTTACGGCGAACACTTCGCGGCACCCAGTCACGGCTGCGCAGTTCGTCCAGCATCGCACCACGAATACGCTGAACTGCGTAAGTCGTAAATGCCGTTCCTTGCAGAGCGTCGTATCGGTCAACTGCATTCAATAACCCGATACCGCCCGCCTGTAGCAGATCGTCAAGTTCCACGCTCGCCGGCAAGCGCACCTGGAGGCGCAATGCTTCGTGACGCACCAGCGGGACATAACGCTGCCACAGCGAGTGTTTATCCATTACACCTTCAGCGGTATAGAGTGAATTCACGATAAACAGCCCTGCGTTAATTGAGTTATCGGCATGATTATCCGATTCTGCAGGGGTTTCAATTGGGTGAATAGTGGGTGAAATGAGGGGTTATTTGGGGGGTTATGCGAATAGCGCTAAATAAAAAACCCCGCCGAAGCGGGGTTTGAGCATTATCAGGCGATTAGCCCTGCAGCAGAGACAGAACCTGCTGAGGAACCTGGTTAGCTTTAGACAGCACGGAGTTACCGGCCTGCTGGATGATCTGCGCTTTAGACATATTGGACACTTCGGTCGCATAGTCGGCGTCCTGAATACGGGACTGCGCTTCAGACAGGTTGGTGGTGGTGTTGTTCAAGTTGGTTACCGCAGAGCTCAGACGGTTCTGTACCGCACCCAGAGAAGAACGGAATTTATCAACAGACGCGATAGCTTTGTCCAGCAGAGCCAGTGGATCTGCAGTAGACACGCCTTTGAACTCGCCAGCTGCGTTCAGGGTAACAGTCTGCGCGTTGTTCAGCGTACCGCCTGCGCCGCCATCAGCGATAGCAGCTGCAGTCAGGGAGTAGTTTTTACCCTGAACTTCAGCATAACCTGCAGCTGCGCCAGCAGCGTCTGCGCCAACTTTAACAGCAACACCGGTCAGTGTACCTGTACCACCGTTTGCATCGGTATAGGTGATGTCAGCGGTGTTCACTTTCACGCTGCCAGTTGCATCGTCAACAGACACAGCGTAGTTGTCAGAACCAGAAGAAACCACGTAGGTCGCAGTAGATGCGCCAGCTGGAGTCTGCACGTTGTGCAGAGTCAGGCTCTTCGCGTCCACACCCAGGGTGGTAGCAACTGCGCTCAGGTCAACATCTTTCAGAGAACCGCTCGCGCCAACCTGAGTGATAGAATCGCTCAGTTTCAGTGCGTTGTTAGAAACAGAGAAGCCGTTCAGACCCAGAGTAGAAGAATCGATCTGCTGCAGGTCGATGGAGATAGTCTGGCCGTCGTTCGCACCAACCTGAATCTTCATGGAACCGTCTTTAGCCAGTACGTTCACGCCGTTGAACTGAGTCTGACCCGATACGCGGTCGATTTCAGACAGACGGGATTTGATTTCGTCCTGGATTGAAGACAGGTCAGAATCGGAGTTAGTGCCGGTGGTCGCCTGAACGGTCAGTTCACGAACACGCTGCAGGTTGTTGTTGATTTCAGACAGCGCGCCTTCAGTGGTCTGCGCCAGAGAGATACCGTCGTTAGCGTTACGTGCAGCCTGAGTCAGACCTTTGATGTTAGACGTGAAGCGGTTAGCGATAGCCTGGCCCGCAGCATCATCTTTAGCGCTGTTGATACGCAGACCAGAAGACAGACGCTCGATAGAAGAAGACAGAGCAGACTGGTTCTTGTTGATGTTGTTCTGAGTGATCAGCGAGAGGCTGTTGGTATTAATGACTTGTGCCATGATTTCGATTCCTGTTGTTCATCAAATCTGTTTGGTTAGATTTGGGTTTCCACCCTTCGGCTTCATCGCCGTCAAAGGTGTTATCGTCTGGTCCAAAACAACCTTTAGATTTTTTTTCAGGATGTTC
>NZ_JTLF01000303.1:0-12797 GCF_000798855.1 Enterobacter sp. ZOR0014
ATCATTGAAAATCGGGACCATACCCATACGCCGCCTGCAAAACGTCCTGTCTCCATGCTGTTTCAGGAAAACAACCTGTTTACCCACCTGACGGTGTGGCAAAACATCGCGCTGGGGATGCATCCGGGACTCAAGCTGAACGTCCCCCAGCGCCAGAAGCTGGAGGTCATTGCCGCCCAGATGGGGATCGCGGAATTTCTCGACAGGCTGCCCGGCGAGCTTTCCGGCGGCCAGCGTCAGCGCGTGGCGCTTGCCCGTTGTCTGGTCCGCGAACAGCCGATACTGCTGCTGGATGAACCGTTCTCTGCGCTCGACCCGGCGCTGCGCCAGGAGATGCTGACGCTTGTGCAGGACGTCTGTCAGCGCCAGCAGCTGACGATGCTGATGGTTTCGCACAGCATCGAAGATGCCGCACGGATTGCCCCCAGATCGGTGGTCATTGCCGAAGGACGAATTGTGTGGGATGGGATGACAGAAGAACTTCTGAAGGGTAACGCTACCGCGTCGTCGCTGCTGGGCATCAGCGCAGTCTGATGCCATCACTCTGGCCCTCTCCCGCAGGGAGAGGGAAACACATTAACGGCTCACCACCTTCAACAGGATTTCACCGTACACCGGCATCAGAGGATGGCGAATCAGTGCGACCAGCGCCACCACCGCAACGCCCAGCATCAGCGGGGCCAGCCACAAAAGACGAGTGCGCGGAAGATAGCGTGTCAGGCGATCGACACTGGCTTTCGCGCTGCGCCATAACCGCCAGCACAGCCACGCAGCCAGCCACAGCAGCACCGCCGTTGCCAGCAACAGCCACTTAAACTCACCGCTTTGCATGCCGTCAGGAATATCGATGGCCGCACCTGCCAGGATCCCCGGCAGGAAGTAGAACGGCGGCCAGAAGACGCAGCCGATGATGTTCGGCACCACAAACTTTGCAACGGGCAGATCCAGCATTCCGGCAACCATCGGCACCAGAGGACGCGTGGGTCCAACAAAGCGGCCGACGAGAATAGTAAACATGCTGTGCTGATGCAGCGCATGCTCGGTTTTATCCAGCAGCGCTTTGTTCTTTTTCATGAACGACCAGCGGTGCAGCGGCTTCTTAAAGCGCCAGCCCAGCCAGAAGGATATCCAGTCGCCCAGCAGGCAGCCGATTATCCCGGCCAGCCACGCCTGCCAGAAATTGACCTCACCGCTGCCAATCAGCGCGCCAAGACCCGCCATCATCACGGTGCCGGGCAGGATTAACCCCACGAGCGCCAGCGACTCCAGAAAGGCCACCAGCGCCACGGCGATGAGCGAATACATAACGGACTGGGTAATAAAGTGTTCCAGCAATGCCTGCATAACTATTCCGGTCAGAAAACGAATCAGCGATTCTGCTTAGCGCCCCGCACTGCGTCAAGGCAACAATTGTCTGAATAGTTTACAGGTAGCTTTCTGCGTTCACCTGTTTGTTTATCTTTTTTTACCGTTTATTCACATCCCGCGCGGAATTCACTCGGGCTGGCACCGGTGCATTTTTTAAAGACGCGTGAAAAATAGAGCTGATCTTCAAAGCCAACGTTACGCCCCACAGTGGCAATCGGCATCCGGGTGGTGCTGAGCAACAGTTTCGCCTGGCTGATACGCTGATCCTCACGCCAGCTCAGGACGCTGACGCCAAGCTGCTGGCGAAACAGATGTGACAGCCGTGACGGCGACAGACACACATGCTGGGCGACGCTGGCAATATCGAACTGACTGTCGGCGAGATGGTCGCTGATGTACTGGCAGGCGTCGCGCACGCGGTTATCCAGCGGAGGATTAAGCGACTCGTTAATGGCCTCCATCCGTCGCAGCAGCAGTTGTTCAAGCAGGTTTATCGCCAGCAGTTCAGCGTAGCGACCACCAGCCTGTCCCGCGTCAATAATCTGCGCGAACAGCTCACGGAACTGCGCCAGATGCACTTCATCCGGGCGATAAAAACCGGTGTGCGCAAAAATAGCAGGCCAGGTAAGCCACTCCTGCCAGTAGGCGCGCGGACGGAAATAGACCCACTGGTGATACCACTCTTTGGCATCCGGATGACGGCCATAGTGGTGGATCTCCCCCGGCGGGAACAGCAGGATATCGCCGGGGCGGCAGACGAACTGCTGGTCGCCATTCTTGATGATCCCCTCTCCGCGTACGGTCAGATTGAGGATATACCCTTTCATCCCGAGCGGTCGGTCGACGTAAAAATCGAGATATCCCTCAGCCTCGATAGGGGTCAGCCCTGCCACAAGGTGCGCGTTAAACGAGTATCCCGGCAACAAGGGATCGTTTTGCGTTTCGGCCATAGATTCAGTTCTCCCAACGGTCCTGAAGGAAACCAATTGTCCATATCACTAAAAGCAGGTCAAAAATGGTCTGCGAAAAGATCCAGAAAGCATCACGCCTCTTTTACGTCCGCCATGTTTCAGCCTTTCCCCCTGATTTCTCCGCCAGAGGAGGCAGATAAGCAGTAACAAAAGTGTCTATAAGTGCGGCAGAAATGTCCACATTGAATATTTGCACGGCGTCACACTTTCCGCTGTAACAGCAATTTAATCCATAAGATTAGCGGATCCTGCCTGACGATTTTTGTCCCCAGTCTCTAATGTTCTTCCATACCTGTTTTTCGGATGGAGCAACACCATGGCAATTGCAATTGGCCTCGATTTTGGCAGCGACTCGGTTCGCGCGCTGGCAGTGGACTGTACGACTGGCCAGGAGATAGCAACCAGCGTTGAGTGGTACCCGCGCTGGCAAGAGGGGCGCTACTGTGATGCGCCAAATAACCAGTTCCGTCACCACCCGCGTGACTATATCGAGTCGATGGAAGCGGCCGTCAAAACCGTTCTGGCGGAGCTGACGGATGCCCAGCGGGCCGATGTCGTTGGGATTGGCGTCGACAGCACCGGCTCAACGCCTGCCCCGGTGGATGCCGAAGGCCGCGTACTGGCGCTGCGCCCGGAATTCGCCGACAACCCGAACGCCATGTTCGTGCTGTGGAAAGACCATACCGCCGTGGAAGAGGCCGAAGCCATCACCCGTCTTTGCCATCAGCCGGGCAAAACAGACTACTCACGCTATATCGGCGGGATTTACTCCAGCGAATGGTTCTGGGCCAAAATCCTGCATGTCACCCGTGCCGATGCGACCGTCGCGCAGGCTGCGGCATCGTGGATTGAGCTGTGTGACTGGGTTCCCGCCCTGCTCTCCGGCACCCCCCGTCCGCAGGATATTCGCCGCGGACGCTGTAGCGCCGGGCATAAATCCCTGTGGCATGAAAGCTGGGGCGGTCTGCCTCCGGCAGCCTTCTTCGATGAACTCGATCCAATTATCAATAAAAACCTGACCTACCCGCTGTTTACCGACACCTTCACCGCCGATATTCCGGTGGGCACGCTCTGCGAAGAGTGGGCAAAACGCCTCGGCCTGCCGCAGAACGTGGCGATTTCCGGGGGCGCGTTTGACTGCCATATGGGTGCCGTGGGGGCAGGCGCACAACCTAACACGCTGGTGAAAGTTATCGGCACCTCCACCTGCGACATTCTGACGGCGGATAAAGCCACCGTTGGCGATCGCGCGGTAAAAGGCATTTGCGGCCAGGTTGACGGCAGCGTGGTGCCGGACTTCATCGGTCTCGAAGCGGGTCAATCCGCGTTCGGCGATATCTACGCCTGGTTTGGCCGCGTGCTGGGCTGGCCGCTGGATCAGCTCGCGGCTGCGCATCCTGAACTGAAAAGCCAGATCGCCGACAGCAAAAAACAGCTTCTGCCACAGCTCACGGAAGCCTGGGCGAAAAATCCGTCTCTCGATCACCTGCCGGTGGTGCTGGACTGGTTTAACGGCCGCCGCACGCCGTTTGCCAACCAGCGACTGAAAGGGGTGATTACCGATCTCAACCTGGCGACCGACGCCCCTGCGCTGTTCGGTGGCCTGATTGCCGCCACTGCCTTCGGCGCGCGCGCCATTATGGAGTGCTTCACCGAACAGGGTATCGACGTGAATAACGTGATGGCACTGGGCGGCATCGCCCGTAAAAATCCGGTCATTATGCAGGCCTGCTGCGACGTGCTGAACCGTCCGCTGCAGATTGTCGCGTCCGATCAATGCTGCGCGCTGGGCGCGGCGATTTTCGCCGCCGTGGCAGCCGGTGTCCACGCGGATATCCCCACCGCGCAGCAGCATATGGCGAGCGCCGTCGAAAACACACTCGAGCCGCGTGCCCAGCAGGCACAACGCTTTGAACAGCTTTATCAGCGCTACCAGCAATGGGCAAAAAGCGCCGAACTTCACTATCTCCCTGTCGCCGCCCCGTCAAAACACACCGCGGACACGACGGCAACCCTGACCCATTAAGGACACGATGATGACCATTTTTAATAATTATGAAGTGTGGTTTGTGATTGGCAGCCAGCACCTGTACGGGCCGGAAGCGCTGCAGCAGGTGACGAAACATGCGGAGCACGTCGTTAATGCCCTCAACGCGGAAGCCAAACTGCCATGCAAACTGGTGCTGAAACCCCTGGGTACAACGCCGGATGAGATCACCCATATCTGTCGCGACGCGAACTACGACGACAAGTGCGCCGGTATGGTCGTGTGGCTGCACACCTTCTCACCGGCCAAAATGTGGATCAACGGCCTGTCTATCCTCAACAAACCGCTGCTGCAGTTCCATACCCAGTTCAACGCCTCCCTGCCGTGGGACAGCATCGATATGGACTTCATGAACCTGAACCAGACCGCGCACGGCGGCCGCGAGTTCGGCTTCATCGGCGCGCGTATGCGTCAGCAGCATGCCGTCGTGACCGGTCACTGGCAGGACAGCCAGGCGCAAAACCGTATCGGCTCGTGGATGCGTCAGGCGGTATCGAAACAAGATACCCGCCATCTGAAAGTGGTGCGTTTCGGTGACAACATGCGTGAAGTGGCGGTCACCGATGGCGATAAAGTCGCAGCACAAATCAAGTTCGGTTTCTCCGTCAATACCTGGGCGGTGGGCGACCTGGTGCAGGTAGTGAATGAAATCAGCGATGGCGACGTGAGCGCGCTGGTAGACGAGTACGAAAGCCGTTACCGCCTGACGCCTGCGGCACAAATCAACGGCGACAAGCGCCAGAACGTGTTGGATGCCGCGCGCATTGAGCTTGGCATGAAGCGCTTCCTGGAACAGGGCGGCTTCCACGCCTTTACGACAACGTTTGAAGACCTCCACGGCCTGAAACAGCTCCCGGGTCTGGCAGTACAACGTCTGATGCAGCAGGGCTACGGCTTTGCAGGCGAAGGCGACTGGAAAACTGCCGCTCTGCTTCGCATCATGAAGGTGATGTCAACCGGTCTGCAGGGCGGCACCTCCTTTATGGAGGACTACACCTACCACTTCGAAAACGGCAATGACCTGGTACTCGGCTCGCACATGCTGGAAGTGTGCCCGTCTATTGCGGTGGAAGAGAAACCGATTCTTGACGTGCAGTACCTCGGCATTGGCGGTAAAGCCGATCCGGCTCGTCTGATCTTCAACACCCGCACGGGCCCGGCCATCAACGCCAGTCTGATCGACCTTGGCGATCGTTTCCGCCTGCTGGTGAACTGCGTCGATGCAGTTGAAACGCCGCATTCACTGCCAAAACTGCCGGTCGCCAACGCCCTGTGGAAAGCACAGCCAGACCTGCCAACCGCGTCAGAAGCCTGGATCCTGGCCGGTGGCGCGCACCACACGGTGTTCAGCCACGCGCTGGATCTGAATGACATGCGTCAGTTCGCCGAGCTGCACGATATCGAACTGACCGTGATTGATAACGACACCCGCCTGCCTGCGTTCAAAGATGCGCTGCGCTGGAACGAAGTCTATTACGGTTCGAAACGCTAAGTACGAAATGCCCGGTGGCACCGTGTTCACCGGGCAGGGAGACAACAATGTTAGACGATCTCAAACGACAGGTGCTCGAAGCCAACCTGGCGCTGCCGAAACATAACCTGGTGACCCTGACCTGGGGCAACGTCAGTGCCGTTGACCGCGAAAAAGGTGTGTTCGTGATCAAGCCTTCTGGCGTGGATTACACGGTGATGACGGCAGACGATATGGTGGTGGTCAGCATCGAAACGGGTGAAGTGGTGGAAGGCAACAAAAAACCCTCCTCCGATACGCCTACCCACCGTCTGCTGTATCAGTCATTCCCGACCATCGGCGGCATCGTGCATACCCATTCGCGTCACGCCACCATATGGGCGCAGGCGGGCCAGTCCATTCCGGCCACGGGTACCACCCACGCGGATTACTTTTACGGCACCATTCCTTGCACGCGCTTAATGACCGAGGCGGAAATCAACGGTGAGTACGAGTGGGAAACTGGCAACGTGATTGTCGAAACCTTCGAAAAACAGGGTATCGACGCGGCGCAGATGCCTGGCGTGCTGGTGCACTCCCATGGTCCCTTCGCCTGGGGTAAAAACGCGGAAGACGCGGTACATAACGCCATCGTGCTGGAAGAGGTCGCCTATATGGGGATCTTCTGTCGCCAGCTCGCGCCACGGCTACCGGATATGCAGCAAACCCTGCTGGATAAGCATTACCTGCGCAAGCACGGCGCGAAAGCGTATTACGGGCAGTAGCTTGTAGGCCGGATAAGCGCAGCGCCATCCGGCAAAACAGACACTGTATAAAACCCCAGCAAACACCCCTTAACCAGGCTATAATCAAGCCTGGTTTTGTTTATGGGATAACGGTGTGACGCAGGCGCAAGAAGGCTTTTTACTGACCCGGCACTGGCGGGATACGCCTCAGGGCACTGAGGTTGAATTCTGGCTGGCGACGGACAGCGGCCCGTTGCACGTAACGCTGCCGCCGCAGGAGTCCGTGGCGTTTATTCCTGAATCGCACGTCGAAAAAGTCAAACAACTACTGCGCGGCGAAAACGGCTGGCGCATCACCCCTCTTGAGCTGAAAGATTTCCACCGTCAGCCGGTATACGGCCTTTACTGTCGCGCCCATCGTCAACTGATGCGCTATGAAAAGCTGCTGCGCGAGGCGGGCGTAACGCTCTACGAAGCGGATATCCGCCCCCCCGAGCGTTTCCTGATGGAACGGTTTATTACCGCGCCCGTCTGGGTGGATGGCACAGCGCAAAACGGTCGCCTCGTTAACGCACGTCTGAAGCCTAACCCGGGCTATCGCCCGCCGCTAAAATGGGTCTCCCTGGACATTGAAACCACCCGCCACGGCGAGCTTTACTGCATTGGCCTGGAAGGCTGCGGCGATCGGGTTGTGTACATGCTTGGGCCGCCAAATGGCGATGCGTCCGCGCTGGATTTCCGGCTTGAATATGTCAACAGCCGACCCCAGCTGCTGGAGAAGCTTAACCAGTGGTTTGCCGACTACGATCCCGATGTCCTGATCGGCTGGAACGTGGTGCAGTTCGACCTGCGCGTGCTGCAAAAACATGCCGAGCGGTATCGCATTCCGCTGATACTCGGGCGCGGCAACAGCGAGCTGGAGTGGCGCGAGCACGGCTTTAAGAATGGCGTCTTCTTCGCCCAGGCCAATGGCCGCCTGATTATCGACGGCATCGAGGCACTGAAATCCGCCTTCTGGAACTTCTCGTCATTCTCTCTTGAAGCCGTAGCGCAGGCGCTGCTTGGCGAGGGCAAATCCATTGACAACCCCTGGGACAGAATGGATGAGATTGACCGACGCTTTAATGAAGATAAACCGGCGCTCGCCACCTATAACCTGAAAGATTGCGAGCTGGTTACGCAGATTTTCCACAAAACCGAGATCATGCCGTTCCTGCTGGAGCGCGCGACGGTAAACGGCCTCGCGGCCGACAGGCACGGCGGCTCGGTAGCGGCCTTTAGCCACCTCTTTTTCCCCCGCATGCACCGGGCAGGGTACGTTGCCCCCAACCTCGGGGACGTACCGCCACAGGCCAGCCCCGGCGGGTATGTGATGGACTCCCGGCCAGGGCTTTACGATTCGGTGCTGGTTCTGGATTATAAAAGCCTGTATCCGTCGATTATCCGCACGTACCTGATTGACCCGGTGGGGCTGGTGGAAGGGATGGCGCAGCCGGACGACGCGCACAGCACTGAAGGCTTTCTCGGCGCCCGTTTCTCGCGTGAAAAACACTGCCTGCCTGAAATTGTGGGAAACATCTGGCACGGGCGCGACGAGGCGAAGCGTCACGGCAATAAGCCCCTCTCGCAGGCGCTGAAAATCATTATGAATGCCTTTTACGGCGTGCTGGGCACCAGCGCCTGCCGCTTTTTCGACCCCAGACTGGCGTCATCCATCACCATGCGCGGGCATGAAATCATGCGTCAAACCAAAGCGCTGATTGAATCCCGGGGCTATGACGTCATTTATGGCGATACCGACTCCACCTTTGTCTGGCTGAAAGCCGCCCATTCTGAAGAGGACGCCGCGCGAATCGGCAAAGAACTGGTCGCCTTCGTGAATGCCTGGTGGCGCGAAAGTTTGCAAAAAGAGCGGTTAACCAGCACGTTAGAACTGGAATTTGAAACCCATTTCGCCCGCTTTTTAATGCCCACCATTCGCGGTACCGACCAGGGCAGCAAGAAGCGCTACGCCGGGCTGATTCAGGAAGGTGACACGCAGCGGATGGTGTTCAAAGGGCTGGAGACGGTGCGCACCGACTGGACCCCGCTGGCGCAGCAGTTCCAGCAAACGCTTTACCTGCGGGTATTCCGCAACGAGCCCTATCAGGATTACGTGCGCGAAACCATCGCCAGCCTGATGGCGGGTGAGCTGGATAACCAACTGGTTTACCGCAAACGCCTGCGCCGCCCGCTGGCAGAGTATCAACGTAATGTGCCTCCCCACGTACGCGCCGCGCGCCTGGCGGATGAAGAGAACGTGAAGCGCGGCCGCGCCCCGCAGTATCAGAACCGGGGAACGATCAAATACGTCTGGACGATTAACGGTCCGGAACCGCTAGATTATCAATACTCACCACTCGATTACGATCACTACCTGACGCGTCAGCTTCAGCCGGTCGCCGACGGAATTTTGCCCTTCATCGACGACGATTTTGCTACACTAGTGACAGGGCAACTTGGCCTATTTTGACACGTGACGAAATGGCTGCCATCCAGTACCATAGCGCCCTTTCCATTCCCGGACCCATTTTTCGATGACCGTCTTTTTTGACGGGGGTCGAACTATTGCCTGCAATTAAAGATTAGAGCCGAACAACTATGCCTTTTACACTTGGTCAACGCTGGATCAGCGATACAGAAAGCGAACTTGGATTAGGAACCGTCGTTGCCGTCGATGCGCGTATGGTTACCCTCCTCTTCCCTGCCACCGGTGAAAACCGCCTGTACGCTCGCAATGACTCCCCTGTAACCCGCGTGATGTTCAATCCGGGTGACACCGTGACCAGCCATGACGGCTGGCAGCTCAAGATTGAAGACGTAAAAGAAGAGAATGGACTGCTCGCTTACATTGGTACGCGTCTTGATACGGACGAAGCCAATGTCATCCTGCGTGAAGTGCTGCTCGACAGCAAACTGGTTTTCAGTAAGCCGCAGGACCGCCTGTTTGCCGGGCAAATTGACCGTATGGATCGCTTCTCGCTGCGCTATCGCGCGCGCAAGTTCCAGAGTGAACAGTACCGCATGCCGTGGAGCGGCCTGCGCGGTCAGCGCACCAGCCTGATCCCCCACCAGCTGAATATCGCCCATGACGTGGGCCGTCGCCATGCCCCTCGCGTACTGCTGGCCGATGAAGTGGGCCTGGGTAAAACCATTGAAGCGGGTATGATCCTGCATCAACAGCTGCTTTCCGGTGCCGCCGAGCGCGTGCTGATCGTGGTGCCTGAAACCCTGCAGCACCAGTGGCTGGTCGAGATGCTTCGCCGCTTTAACCTGCGCTTCTCCCTGTTTGACGACGAACGCTATGCCGAAGCGCAGCACGACGCCGACAACCCGTTTGAAACCGAACAGCTGGTTATTTGCTCCCTGGACTTCGTGCGCCGCAGCAAGCAGCGCCTCGAGCACCTGTGCGATGCCGAGTGGGACATTATGGTCGTTGACGAAGCGCACCATTTAGTCTGGAGCGAAGACTCGCCAAGCCGCGAATATATGGCTATCGAACAGCTTGCGGAGCGCGTCCCTGGCGTCCTGCTGCTGACCGCAACGCCGGAACAGCTGGGTCTGGAAAGCCACTTCGCACGTCTGCGCCTGCTCGACCCAAACCGTTTCCACGATTTCGGGCAGTTCGTGGAAGAACAGAATAACTACCGTCCGGTCGCGGATGCCGTGGCCATGCTGCTGGCAGGCAATCGTCTTTCTAATGAGGAACTCAACACCCTGAGCGAGCTGATTGGCGAGCAGGATATTGAACCGCTTCTGCAGGCCGCGAACAGCGATAGCGATAACGCGGAGCCTGCGCGTAAAGAGCTCATCGACATGCTGATGGACCGCCACGGCACCAGCCGCGTGCTGTTCCGCAACACCCGTAACGGCGTGAAAGGGTTCCCGAAACGCGAGCTGCATACCATCAAGCTGCCGCTGCCCACCCAGTATCAGACGGCGATCAAAGTCTCTGGCATTATGGGCGCGCGCAAAACCCAGGAAGAGCGCGCCCGCGACATGCTCTACCCGGAACAAATCTACCAGGAATTTGAAGGCGATACCGGCACCTGGTGGAACTTCGACCCGCGCGTGGAGTGGCTGATGGGCTACCTGACCGCCCACCGCTCCCAGAAGGTGCTGGTGATCTGCGCCAAAGCGGCTACCGCGCTGCAGCTGGAGCAGGTGCTGCGCGAGCGTGAAGGTATTCGCGCCGCCGTGTTCCACGAAGGGATGTCCATCGTTGAACGTGACCGCGCCGCGGCGTGGTTCGGTGAAGAGGACAGTGGCGCACAGGTTCTGCTGTGCTCGGAAATCGGTTCTGAAGGCCGTAACTTCCAGTTTGCCAGTAATCTGGTGATGTTCGATCTGCCGTTCAACCCGGATCTGCTGGAACAGCGTATCGGACGTCTGGATCGTATCGGCCAGGCGCATGATATTCAGATCCACGTGCCGTATCTGGAAAAAACTGCCCAGGCCGTGCTGGTGCGCTGGTTCCACGAAGGTCTGGATGCGTTTGAGCATACCTGCCCGACGGGCCGCACCATTTACGATCAGGTGCATAGCGATCTGATCGGCTACCTGGCCGCACCGGAAAACAGTGACGGATTTGACGATCTGATCAAATCCTGCCGCGAGAAGCATGAAGCGCTGAAAGCGCAGCTTGAGCAGGGTCGCGACCGCCTGCTGGAAATTCACTCCAACGGCGGTGAGAAAGCGCAGGCGCTGGCTGAAAGCATTGAAGAACAAGATGATGACACCAGTCTGATCAGCTTCTCCATGAACCTGTTCGACATCGTCGGTATTAACCAGGACGATCGCGGCGAGAACCTGATTGTCCTGACCCCGTCCGATCACATGCTGGTGCCGGATTTCCCGGGCCTGCCGGAAGATGGTTGTACTATCACCTTCGAGCGTGATGTGGCGCTGTCCCGCGAAGATGCTCAGTTCATCACCTGGGAACACCCGCTGATCCGTAACGGACTGGATCTGATCCTTTCCGGCGATACCGGTAGCAGCACGATTTCACTCCTCAAGAACAAGGCACTGCCGGTGGGTACGCTGCTGGTAGAACTGATCTACGTTGTGGAAGCCCAGGCACCGAAACAGCTCCAGCTGACCCGCTTCCTGCCGCCAACGCCTGTGCGTCTGCTGCTGGATAAAAACGGTACCAACCTGGCAGGGCAAGTTGAATTCGAGAGTTTCAACCGTCAGCTGAGCGCGGTGAATCGCCATACGGGCAGCAAGCTGGTGAATGCGGTACAGCAGGACGTGCATGCCATTCTGCAGCTGGGCGAAAGCCAGATCGAGAAAGCGGCCCGTGCGCTGATCGATGCTGCACGCACCGAGGCCGATGAGAAACTCTCAGCGGAGCTGTCCCGTCTGGAAGCGCTGAAGGCGGTGAACCCGAACATCCGTGACGATGAACTGGCTGCCATTGAAAGCAACCGTCAGCAAATTATGGAAAGCCTGAATCAGGCGGGCTGGCGACTGGACGCATTGCGTCTGATTGTTGTCACGCATCAGTAAGCGGAGCAAAAAAATGGTAATGGAGCCCTACAATCCGCCGATGGATCCCTGGCTGGTCATCCTGTATCAGGATGAACACATTATGGTTGTAAACAAGCCGAGCGGCCTGTTGTCCGTACCGGGGCGTCTGGATGAGCACAAAGACAGCGTGATGACGCGCATTCAGCGCGATCATCCACAGGCGGAATCTGTGCATCGTCTGGATATGGCAACCAGCGGCGTGATTGTGGTGGCGCTCAATAAAGCGGCGGAGCGCGAGCTGAAGCGCCAGTTCCGCGAGCGCGAGCCGAAAAAGCAGTACGTGGCGCGCGTCTGGGGACATCCTGCACAGGCAGCAGGGTTGGTGGATCTGCCGCTGATCTGCGACTGGCCGAACCGGCCTAAGCAGAAGGTCTGCTATGAAACCGGCAAGGCCGCGCAGACCGAGTATGAAGTGCTGGAGTACGCACCGGATAACACCGCGCGCGTACTCCTTAAGCCGATTACCGGACGTTCACACCAGCTGCGCGTGCATATGCTTGCGCTGGGTCATCCGATTTTAGGCGACCGGTTTTACGCGCCGCCGGAAGCGCTGGCGTTAGCACCGCGTCTGCAGCTTCACGCCCAGACGCTGACCATTACCCATCCGGCCTTCGGTAACACGATGACGTTTAACGCCCCGGTGGACT
>NZ_JTLF01000366.1:0-11614 GCF_000798855.1 Enterobacter sp. ZOR0014
GCGGCCTGATGCCCTCACCCCGGCCCTCTCCCACAGGGAGAGGGAGCAAACCCAAAAAACTGCAACCTGGTTGCCGTTTTGCTTTTACCTCGGCGCCACCCGGCTTTTTAACGTGCACTTATTTGTGGTTCACATGCTTAAGCTTGAGGTTGGCAATCCCTGAGCGGTAACGCTGTTCCAGCGTTTCGCGGTTGGTGGCGGTGACTTCCAGATTGCGCAGCAGACCATCGTGAATACCGTACGCCCAGCCGTGGATAGAGACCTTCTGCCCGCGTTTCCACGCTGACTGCATGATGGTCGAATGCCCAAGGTTATACACCTGCTCCATCACGTTGAGTTCGCACAGGGTGTCCATGCGACGCTCCTGCGGCATTTCGCCCAGCAGTGAGCTATGTTTGAACCAGATATCGCGGATGTGCAGCAGCCAGTTATCAATCAATCCCAGTTCCGGGTTTTCAACCGCCGCCTGCACGCCGCCGCAACCGTAGTGGCCACAAATAATGATGTGCTCGACTTCCAGAACGTCAACGGCATACTGAACCACAGACAGGCAGTTGAGATCGGTGTGAATCACCAGGTTGGCGACATTACGGTGAACAAACAGTTCTCCTGGCTCAAGGCCAGTCAGACGTTCCGCCGGCACGCGGCTGTCGGAACAGCCAATCCAGAGAAAGCGCGGGTTCTGGGCTTGTGCGAGTTTTCCAAAAAATCCGGGGTCTTCCTCCACCAGCATTTTTGACCATAGTGCATTGTTGCTAATGAGTGTATCTATGTCGTTCATGGAGGTTAGCGACCTGTAACCAAGTAATTGCGTTGCGCTACTATAGGGTAACCCGACTTTTAATGAAACCACACAACGTGTGTAAGAACTGAAGGTAAGTTAAATTCATGGCAATTGCACTGGAGCTTGAGCAGCTTAAAAAAACCTATTCGGGTGGCGTTCAGGCGCTACGCGGGATAGATCTTAAAGTAGAGGCCGGGGATTTTTACGCGCTTCTGGGGCCGAATGGGGCAGGGAAATCTACCACCATCGGGATCATCAGCTCGCTGGTGAACAAAACCTCCGGCCGCGTTAGCGTGTTCGGATACGATCTGCAAAAAGATGTGGTTAACGCCAAACGCCAGCTGGGGCTGGTACCGCAAGAGTTCAACTTCAACCCGTTCGAGACGGTGCAGCAGATCGTCGTTAACCAGGCGGGTTATTACGGCGTTGAGCGCAAAGAGGCGCTGGAGCGCAGCGAAAAGTACCTGAAGCAGCTCGACCTGTGGGAAAAACGTAACGAACGTGCGCGGATGTTGTCCGGCGGGATGAAACGCCGCCTGATGATTGCCCGTGCGCTGATGCATGAGCCAAAACTGCTGATCCTCGATGAACCGACCGCGGGTGTGGATATCGAACTGCGCCGCTCGATGTGGGGCTTCCTGAAGGATCTGAACGATAAAGGCACCACCATTATTCTGACCACTCATTACCTGGAAGAGGCTGAAATGCTGTGCCGGAACATCGGCATCATTCAGCACGGCGAGCTGGTGGAAAACACTTCGATGAAAAACCTGCTTTCCAAGCTGAAATCAGAAACCTTTATCCTCGACCTGGCGGCAAAAAGCCCGCTGCCGAAGCTGGAAGGGTACCAGTATCGTCTGGTGGATACCTCGACGCTGGAAGTGGAAGTGCTGCGCGAGCAGGGGATCAACAGCGTGTTCTCTCAGCTGAGCGCGCAGGGGATTCAGGTTTTAAGTATGCGTAACAAAGCGAACCGACTGGAAGAGCTGTTTGTCTCTCTGGTGCAGGATAAACAAGGAGACAAGGCATGACGCATCTTTATTGGGTCGCGCTGAAAAGCATCTGGGCGAAAGAGATTAACCGCTTTATGCGTATCTGGGTGCAAACCCTGGTGCCACCGGTGATCACCATGACGCTCTATTTCATCATCTTCGGTAATTTGATTGGTTCCCGGATTGGTGAGATGCACGGTTTTACCTATATGCAATTTATCGTGCCGGGTCTGATCATGATGGCGGTGATCACCAACGCCTATGCGAACGTGGCGTCGTCGTTCTTTAGCGCCAAATTCCAGCGCAATATCGAAGAGCTGCTGGTGGCACCCGTGCCGACGCACGTGATTATCGCCGGGTACGTGGGCGGCGGCGTGGCGCGCGGTTTGTGCGTGGGGATCCTGGTGACGGCGATTTCGCTGTTCTTCGTCCCGTTCCAGGTCCACTCCTGGCTATTTGTCGCGCTGACGCTGCTTCTGACGGCAATCCTGTTCTCGCTGGCCGGTCTGCTGAACGCGGTATTTGCCAAAACGTTTGACGACATCAGCCTGATCCCGACCTTCGTGCTGACGCCGCTCACCTACCTCGGCGGGGTCTTCTACTCCCTGACGCTGCTGCCGCCCTTCTGGCAGGCGCTGTCGCACCTGAACCCGATCGTTTATATGATCAGCGGCTTCCGCTTTGGCTTCCTCGGTATTACCGATGTACCGCTGTTTACGACGGTGGCGGTGCTGGGGGTATTCATTGTCGCGTTCTACCTGCTGTGCTGGTATCTGATCCAGCGTGGTCGCGGTCTTCGCAGCTAACCTTTTGCCCGGCGACGTTCTGTTTGCCGGGCGCTTTCTTTGACAGTTATCACCGTAAGCTAACCTTCACTCCGCTAAACTACTTGCCTGCTAAGGAGAGAGTTATGCTGGGATGGGTTATCACCTGCCACGATGAACAGGCGCAGGAAATGCTGGACAAACTTGAGGCCAGATTGGGTCCGCTGGTGCAATGCCGGGCGGTTAACTACTGGCGTGGGTTAAGCACCAACATGCTCAGCCGGATGATGTGCGATGCGCTGCATGAAACAGACACCGGTGACGGGGTAATTTTTCTGACGGATAAATCAGGCGCTGCACCTTATCGTGCCGCCGCGTTGCTGAGCCACAAGCACGATAATTGTGAAGTGATCTCCGGTATCAGTCTGCCTTTACTCGAAGCCATGTATCCCCTTCGCGCCTCATTAAGCAGCGCGGAGTTTCGTCACGCCATTGTGGGGGAGGGCATGCCTGGGGTGAGCAGCTTGTGGCACCAGCAGCAGAAGAACCCGCCTTTCGTTCTGCTTCACGATCTGTATAAACATTAAACATTGGTATTGATGTCGCTTTTGCTACAATGGCGACTGATTTTCCGTGTCGATTTATATCCTATGTTCATGCGCGTTATCTTTATCCTTTTGCTGCTGGTGTCCGGTGGGGCGTCTGCCAGCCTGGTGAGTCAGCAAGGTCTCCCTGCTCACTATATGCAAACCACTGAGGATGCAGCCATCTGGGCCCAGGTGGGTAACGACGTGGTTAACGTGGGCAATGTGCGCGCCGGGCAGATCCTCGCGGTCTTTCCCGCCGCGGCGGATTATTATGAATTTCGCTTCGGATTCGGCACGGGGTTTATTGATAAAGCGCACCTTGAAAACGTGCAGGGCAAGCAGCGTGTAGAGGACAGTCTGGGCGATCTGAATAAGCCGCTCAGTAACCAAAGCCTCATCACCTGGAAAGATACGCCCGTCTATAACGCGCCCAGTAGCGGAAGTGCGCCCTTTGGCACCCTTAGCGCCAACCTGCGTTACCCCATTCTGAATAAGCTCAAAGACCGTCTGAATCAGACGTGGTATCAAATCCGCATTGGCAATCGCCTGGCGTGGATCAGCAGCCTGGATGCGCAGGAAGATAACGGCATCCCGGTTCTCACCTACCACCATATTCTGCGCGACGAAGAAAACACCCGTTTTCGCCATACCTCCACGACCACCAGCGTACGTGCGTTCAGCAACCAGATGACCTGGCTTCGCGATCAGGGATACGCGACGCTGACGATGTACCAGCTGGAAGGCTACGTGCGTAACAAGATGAACCTGCCCGCGAAGGCGGTGGTGATTACGTTTGACGATGGGCTGAAGTCGGTGAGCCGTTACGCTTACCCGGTTTTGAAAGAATATGGCTTCAACGCGACCGCGTTTATTATTTCGTCACGCATCAAAGGTCATCCGCAGAAGTGGGACCCAAAATCGCTGCAGTTTATGAGCGTTCAGGAAATTAAGGGCATACAGGACGTGTTCGACATTCAGTCTCACACTCACTTCCTGCATCGCGTGGATGGGTATAAACACCCGATTTTATTGAGCCGCAGCTATCACGTGATCCTGTTCGATTTTGAACGTTCCCGACGTGCGCTGTCGCAGTTCAACCCGCGCGTGCTGTACCTTTCTTACCCGTTTGGCGGTTATGACAATAAAGCGATCAAGGCAGCGAACGACGCCGGTTTTCATCTGGCGGTAACGACGGTGAAGGGGAAGGTCAAACCGGGGGATAATCCGTTCCTACTGAAACGCCTCTATATCTTAAGAACGGATTCGCTGGAGACGATGTCGCGGCTGATCAGCAATCAGCCGCAGGGGTAGGATTAATTGTAGGAGATGGTGAACACGCCGGAGGCGCTAAACGCGCCGGGGGTAATCATGCTGCCATCTGCGATCAGTTGGGCCACAAAGTTTATCTGCGTCGACGTGGGGACGCCTGTTTCCGTCATGTCATACGACGAGTTCGCATCATTGGGAATAAGCTGCGAGTTCCCGTTGTTATACAAGATCTTCACGCCCGCACCTTGCGCCCCTGTTGAAAGCGTATTGCCGAGAAGGTCATGGTCTATACCCGTCAGTTTGGTTGTCGTGAGCTTAGTGGTATATCGTGCCACGCTGGTGCAGTCGTTGAAATTTATGCTAAAAGGCACGTCCTTGACGCGCTTGTATCTGATATCGGAAACAAAATAATCTCCCATATCCACCGTGTGCGTGCCGTTACCCAGCATAACGATATCACAGGTAGGCAATACGACGGGGATCTGGAATGAGTTCTCATCTATTGTAAATGTCCAGGGCTGGTTATTGCTGTCCGCGGGATCGCCTATCGACATTTTCCCCAGGGTACCCGGTCTCGGTTTTATAACGGTTTCCCTGTTTGGGTTACCCTGGTAGTCATAACCGACGTAGAGAAATATGTACGTATTAAGCCACTTACCGTCCAGCGGTGTATTTGGCCCCCATGCTGCAGTGGTATACCAGCCGGAAGTATTCGTTCCAAATAGGCCGCCGATTCCAGTGTCGGAGGTTTTTACCTTCACGCTGTAATAGATGCCGGGGATATTGGTCGCAAACATGCCCTCGTTGTACTTGCTGCCTGCCAGCAGCTCAGGGTTGGTTTGCGCCATCAGATTGTAACCGTCATTCCCGGGGCCACAATGTATCTGGATGCCCGGCGTGATGTTAACGGTAAAGATTTCATTGATATACGCCCCCTGATCGGGTAAGCGAATTGTTGCCCCCGAGTATTCAGAGTTGACCAGTTTTGTTGTACCGCCATCGCCATCATCCATTCGACATTCTGCTGCCCAACCTGACTGGCAAAAAGAGAAAAGCAGGCCGGTTAAGGCAACCTTCGCAGCACCGCTAATAAGGGGGCTGTGTGTGAATTCTTTGAACATTCTCATCCATTTCCTGTTCTGGTTATTATTCATAAGTGACGTCAACGCGTATTTTGCTGGTCACCGTCCCGCCAGTAACAACGCCTGTGTTTTGATATCTGACGTAGAATTCATAATCCGTTATATATGCAGAACCCTCACCACTCACGTCGTAAACGACTTTTGACGTTCCGTCGTTATTTAATACGTTGGCATTATTTTTTCCGGAAAAAATCACCACGCCGACGTTTCTCGCCGTTCCTGCAGCAGTATCATCGCTTTTAAATACCTGGTTTTGTCCCGGCCAGAATCCTGATTGAGGAGAGAAGCTGAAATTCAGCTTTGCAGGGTTGCCGCTTTCACCATAGCAGTCATCGACATGAATCTTAAAAGGTGTGCCGCCTGCATCATCGCCAGGAACATAGCGATCGCTACCATCAGCGTTATAAAACCAACTACGTATAACCGTGGGGAGATAGATTTCTCCTCCATTATCAACGGTTACCTTACAACTGCTATTAACAATGTTGGCGGTAATGTTCGTATCCAGGCCTGAATTTGCCCGGCCTACGTCAGGTAAAAGCCCACCAGCCAGGCCGACAAGCAACACAAGACCGGGCTGGCGAAAGAGAATCGGTAATTGTTGCATGACAATTCCTGTATTACTGATAGGTTACGGTGAAGGTCACAGGCGCAGTTACCGAGCCTGTACCCACATCAGCGATGGTCTTATCCTTCGCGATCACGATACGGGAGTTCATCGGGAACTCACCCACGCCGCTGGTGATGGTAACCGCCTGCGCTGCGGGGGGCGTCTTACAGTTCAGTTGAAGGCCGGAATCCACCGCGCCAGACCAGAGCTCAAAGGCGGTGTTCTGGCCGGCGGCATAAGCGTCACCGTCCAGGTTATTACCTGAGCATGAGCCGCCTGTACCGGACGCCGCAGACACCATGGCTTTTTTCACGCCAGCGCAGCCCGTGAATGAGATTTTCAGCGGTTCTACGCGACTTTTGTTTTCCAGATCAGCTTTATACACATCACCAAAGTTCACCTCAGTGGCATCCGCGCCCGCGCTGTTGGTCACTTTCGCCGTACAGGTGCCAGCGGTGATGGTTGACTGGACGGTTAGCTTGGCGCTGGGGGTGCCTGTAATCGCTGCATTTGCCGTGCCGGTAGCGAAAAGGGCAGCAACGGACAGGGCGAGTAAAGTTGAGTTAAATTTCATTTGAGTGCTCCGTTATCTGCACAAATCATTCGTAGCTGAATTCAAACGTCACTATGGCTTCGAAATCGCCTGTGGTCATTTTGCCGGTTTGGGTTTCTTTCAGAGTCGCCACCAGGGGGATTTCCTTGCTGGTGATTTCCGCCGCGGACCAGACCAGACGCTGAGCATCGTTGGTCGAGTTAATGGTGAACGGTGCGTCCGGGGCGGATGCACGGGCAATGGTGACGGCTGCATAATCTGCACCGCCGCTGGCGGTCGTTTTCGAGTTACTTACGCCCGTTAACAGATCGGTGTTCTGCGTACCCTTCACCGTGGTTTTCAGGTCGCTCAGCGAGGACGGACATTCAACGATGGCCAGCTTGAATTCAGCTGTCGCTGTACCGGCCTGCACCTGGTCGAGACGGATTTTGCCCTGTGAGTCTCCGATTTTAAGCGTCTGCTCGGTATTGGAACCTGAGCCGCCAACCAGCTTCATATCACAGGTCGTTTCACGAAGGTTGGCGGTAAAGTTAACCGTAAGATCGGTACTGTGTGCCGTCCCTGAAAGCGTCAGCGCTGTCATGACAATGACAGACAGGCTGAGAAGCATCTTTTTCATATGATTTCTCTTAATTTCCCGGATTACATTTCACATGTTTGGTTATTGAGGAGGGTAATGAGCCCGGCTTTCTCTAAATCGGGTTTCAGCTGATAGCGCACGGTGCAGGAGCCGTCCTTGTCACCGCTCCAGACCACGCGGAGCACGCCGCTGTTCTCGATACCGCGAACATAGGCCTGACCGGCCTGGCCCACGGAACCCACCGATTCATTTTTTTCATTCAGCACGTCAGCGCCCAGTGGAATAAAGCCGTTATCGTTACGCTTAAGCTCAAGAACGACCGAACGTCCTTCGTCGGTTTCAAAATTCACCAGCACGACAGAACCGCTGCGCGGTACGGTGGTGGTGGTGGTATTTTTCACTTCAACGTCGTTTTCGAGGGTCCTGATATCCAGCGAAACCCGGTTTTCCCGATACGCGGACATATACGGCAGAATGCCGTAGCCGGAGTCGTCAATTGTGCCTGCGCCGTAGCCCACACCCGCGCCCTTCGCACCGCTGGCCTTGACTACCGCGATGGCATCGTTATCGCCAATGCTGCCCGGTGCGAAGGCGATGCCGCCCGCGTGTGCGACCATCCCGCCGCTGTAAGAGGCGGAGAACTGCTTGCTATTGTCGTCACCAAACGAGGCGGAAACGCCGAGCGGACCATAGCTGCTATTTAGCGAGCTATAACCACTGATTTGGTTCAGGTTGCCGTAGTTACCGCTGCTGGACGACGTACTGACGGAGTAGCTGACCTTGTTATCCTGAGTGTTGCCACTCGCGGAGCTGTTGAAGTTAGTACCGCCTTTAAGATCGGAACGCAGGCCCATGTTGACGTTCGAGAACCCAGCTAAACGCGAGTTGTCCTGCGAGAAGACGCTCAGCGGCACGCTCAGACTGAGGTAAACGCTGTCATCCTGTTGACCGCGCTGGTCGTAAGTCCGCTGTAACGACAGGCTATAGCTACCGTAGGCGAAGCTGTTGTTGTAGCCCACGTTGTAGTTAGAGTTAGAGCCTTCCCCGTTCCAGTAATCTTGCCAGGTTCCGCTGACGTACAGCGAACCGTAATCCTTTTCAGCCGCCCTCAGAGGCTGGTTAAGGCTGATTTGGATCTGGTTTTTAGTACGCTGGTAGTCATCGTAAAGAGCCGTATTTGACTCATAGCTACGGTTGGCATAGTTCTGCTGTTTGATGCTGTTACGCAGTTGCGCGGCATCGTTCAGGCTCAGATAGTCTTCGGTAGAGAAGCGATAGGCCGCCACGTTGAACGAGGTGTTCGTGGCTTCAATGCGCTTACTGTATGTCAGACGATAACTCTGCCCACTGCGCGTGCCCAGGTCTTCGATATCCGCGTGCGACTGGGTGATGTCCAGCGCGAAAGCACCGATGGGGGTGTTCATGGCCAGGCCGAGGATGCCTGCATAGAAGTCCATGTCGGTGTACTGGGCGCCAGCATAGCCCGTGAAGGTATTGTTGAGGCCGTAGTAGAGCGTACCGTAGCCTACCTGGGGCTTGTCGATCAGCGAGTCGTCGTTCAGTTCACCCATGCCAACGTCCCAGCGTGAGGATCCAGGGCGTAGCATCTGGGTCACGGACGAGAACGGCACCGTGAACGTGCGCTTGCTGCCGTCCGCCTCTTCAATGGTGACCAGCAGATCGTTACCGTAGCCCGTGGTGCTCAAATCGTTGATCTCAAACGCGCCCGGCGGCACTGAGGTCTCATAAATTTTATTGCCGCTCTGCGTGACGCTGACCTTGGCATTGCTGTTTGCCACACCGCGAATCACCGGTGCATACCCCGTCGAACCGTTTGGCAGCATACGTTCGTCGCTATACAGACGTGTTCCGCGCAGGCTCAAGGAGTCGAAGGCTTCTCCGTTGGTAAAGGAGTCACCGAGTACCCATTGCGCGTCAAGAGAGGTGATGTCACGCTGAAGATAAATATCCTGGCTGCTGTAGTGCGTGCCGTTGTCTTTATCCCAGTTCAGACTGCCGCGCGATCGCAGGCGCCATGGTCCCATGTTGAGACCATAGCGCAGGCCCGCATAGGCGCTTTCAGAGGTTGAACCGCTGTTTTCGCTGTGCCAGCCGTTGAGATCGTAAGACAGAAGTGCCGCCGGAATGCCGTTATCCCAAAGGGACGGGTCGACATAGCCTAACGGGCGCTTAACCACGTAAATTTGCGGGAAGTTGAGGTTCAACACCTGCTTAGCACTGTCGTAGTTGACCGACGCTTCAGGATAGAATTTTTTTACATCGATGCAGGTCTCGTTGTCGTCGTCGTCCAGCTCGTCTCCGAGTGCGCGGGTATCCACACCGGACTGCGAGAGCAAAAGCCTCGTAATACAGGGTGTCGCGCGCGGCGTCCCGTTATCTTTAAAGATAATGTCAACCGTCGATTTTAACGTGCCGTTTAAATTGACCCTGGTACGGTACGTACCCGGCGCCACCGGGTTACCATGCGCAAAGCGGCTTACGTCAATATTTGTGCTTCTTGAGAGAAGAAACTGTTCGTTAAATTCGACCGCATCTTCGTTTTCCTGCGCGGTGTCATTAGCTGCGTGACTGTCTGCACAAACATGTAAGGGGAATGCCGTGCCGATCGCAAGGCATAAAAGAGAACGTCGGAACACCATGGCACATCCATTTATCAGTGCGGATAAACATATCCGCAGAGCTCATGCTATCTATTGTTATGTTGTCGGGTGGCAAATTACTTCAACGTGGTTTCGTGGTTGTCGACCCCACCGTTATCGTTAATTGTTTCGTATGCCACTTTGCCGGTTGTGGTGGTGGTTAATCCTTTGACCAGCATGGCTTTCTCGCTGAAAGGCAGAACAGACTGGTGGGCTACCTCATAGGTCTTTTGGCCCGACTTAAGTTTGACCATTGAAATCGCTACGTTGTACGGGGACTCGTTATGGGCGACGAGGCTGACGCCGTTGCCGTCTTTCTTCATGGTCCAGGTGACATGGTCGGCGGCTTCCAGCGCTGAGCCTTTCAGTCCGTCTGGACGGAAAAAGAATTTAATGCGGGTGCGGAACGCCAGCTGAAGCTGGTTTGTATTTTCGGCGTTGGCATTTTTAGGTTTTGGCGGAATTTCTAATACGTTAAACCAGAACAACGATTCGCGGTCTTTTGGCAGCGAATGACCCATGTAGGTAATACGCAGAGACTGACCTTGCTTAGGGTCGATACGTGAAACTGGCGGGGTGATCACGAACGGGAGCTTAAGTTCTTCGGGGCTTTTTTCGTCGCGACCGTCGTCCAGCCAGGACTGAACCAGCAGAGGTTTTGCACCACGGTTATCCAGGTTAACGATGACGTCTTTTGATGACTCAGGGTAAACAATGCGGGTGCCGGAAATAACAATATCGGCACTGGCGTGTGATGCTGAAAATAAAACAGCAGTAAACAGCGCGGTCTTTAATCCTTTAATTACGGATGCGTTAAACATAATTTTTCCACTTCCTGTTGGAATGATAAGAATAATCCCCCAGAAGCGGGGGATTATTTAAAACCTGCAAAACAAAGAGGATTATTCGTAGTTCATGGTGAAGGCAACTTGTGCCTGCACGGTACCGGCGGATACTGGGTTAGTGGTTTGATCCCAACCCTGGCCCTGGGTATAAGCTACTTTGTAGTACAGCTTAGCCGCGCCGCTTGTATCAACAGTGGCCTGCTGAGTGTTGTTAGTCTGGTCGATTTTCACCAGATCGGTTTTGGTGTTGCCATCGTTGCTCAGTACGAGGTTAACGTTCTTCGCAGAACCCTGAGCGTTTGCTGGTGGAACCAGCAGGCCGCCTTCGGTAGAAGTAGAACCCGCCCAGGAATTGAACTGTGCAGATGCTTTAGCCACGGTAGCAGTATCACAACCGGTCAGCGCCAGGTTGAATTTTTTCTGGCCCAGGGTGCTGGTAGTACCCAGTGCAGTGGTGCCAAAATCAGCAACAGATACGGTGTCCAGGGTGACATCGAAATCGTTACCACTCTGGTCAATTTTCTGATCCAGGGAAACTTTACAAGTGGTGTTAGACACCATGCCGTGGAAAGTAATCGTACCTGTGTCACCTGGAACAGCTGCAACTGCGGAACCTGCGCTCAGAGCCAGTGCAATTGCCATACCCATGCTAACTTTTTTAAAAGACATACCAATATCCATATTTTGAAGTTAAAACATTTAAATCAATATTTTTTTTTGGAGCTATTGATTTAAAATCTGAAATGTTATTTCGTGGCGGATTCTAGAGATTTATTTGGGGTAAGACTAGTCAACGGGGGTGATTAAAACTGCAGGTTGGTTTAAGTT
>NZ_JTLF01000075.1:0-17310 GCF_000798855.1 Enterobacter sp. ZOR0014
AAAAAAAGCCGGGTGGCGGCTTCGCCTTACCCGGCCTACGTGTCTACATAAAAAACCCCGGCTTGCCGGGGTTTTTTATTTACGCTTTGCGCTTCACGGGCTTCTTCGCATTCGAATTACCGTTCGAACGCTGATGCACAATCGGCGTGTGCTTGGTCAGCGCCGGGCGCGTATTGCGGTTCTGGCGACGCGCTTCGCGCATCTCATCCAGCGTCGGGGCCGGTACCAGACAGTCGCGGCGTGAACCGATCAGGTGTTTTTTACCCATCTCTTCCAGCGCCTGGCGGATCAGCGGCCAGTTTTTCGGGTCATGATAACGCAGCAGCGCTTTATGCAGACGACGCTGTTTATCCCCTTTTGGCACCACCACCTCTTCACTCTTGTAGCCAATCTTACTCAGCGGGTTCTTGCCGGTGTAATACATGGTCGTCGAGTTGGCGAGCGGTGACGGGTAAAAGTTCTGCACCTGATCCAGACGGAAGCGACGCTGCTTCAGCCACAGTGCCAGGTTCACCATATCCTCATCACGCGTGCCGGGGTGCGCGGAGATGAAGTACGGGATCAGGTACTGCTCTTTGCCCGCCTGCTTTGAATACGTGTCGAACAGCTCTTTAAAGCGGTCATAGCTGCCCATACCCGGCTTCATCATCTTCGACAGCGGACCTTCTTCGGTGTGCTCCGGCGCAATCTTCAGGTAGCCGCCCACATGGTGGGTCGCCAGCTCTTTGATGTAGCGCGGATCTTCCACGGCGATGTCGTAACGCACCCCGGAGGCAATCAGGATCTTCTTGATGCCCTTCAGGTCGCGCGCGCGACGATAGAGATTGATCGTCGGCTCGTGGTTGGTATCCATATGCTCGCAGATGCTCGGATAGACGCAGGAGAGACGACGGCAGGTTTGCTCCGCGCGCGGCGACTTACAGCGCAGCATATACATGTTCGCGGTTGGACCGCCAAGGTCGGAGATCACACCGGTAAAGCCTGGCACCGTGTCGCGAATCGCTTCGATCTCATTGATGATCGAATCTTCAGAGCGGCTCTGAATAATACGGCCTTCGTGCTCGGTAATAGAGCAGAATGAGCACCCGCCGAAGCAGCCGCGCATGATGTTGATCGAGAAACGGATCATCTCATACGCCGGGATACGGGCGTTGCCGTACGCCGGATGCGGCACGCGCTTGTACGGCAGCGCAAAGACGCTGTCCATCTCTTCGGTGGAGAGCGGGATCGCTGGCGGGTTGATCCAGATAAAGCGCTCGCCGTGCTTCTGCATTAACGCGCGGGCACAGCCCGGGTTGGTTTCGTGGTGCAAAATACGGGACGCATGGGCGTAGAGGACTTTGTCAGCCTTCACCTTCTCGTAAGACGGCAGCAGCACGTAGGTTTTTTCCCACGGTTTCGGGCGCGGCGGCTGCACGACAATCGCCTTTGCTTCCGCTTTCTTTGGCTCAACCGGTTTATTATCCGCACACGGCAAATCTTCGCCGTACGGGTGTGGGATAGGATCGATTTTGCCCGGCATATCAATGATGCGGGAATCCACCCCGCTCCAGCCCGGCAGCGCCTCTTTCACCATGATGGCGGTATTGCGCACGTCGCGGATGCTGCTCACCGGTTCACCCTGCGAGAGACGATGCGCCACTTCCACCAGCGGACGTTCACCGTTGCCGTAAATCAGCATATCGGCTTTGGAATCCACCAGCACCGAGCGGCGAACGGTATCTGACCAGTAGTCGTAATGCGCAGTGCGGCGCAGACTCGCCTCAATGCCACCCAGGATCACCGGCACGTCTTTCCAGGCTTCTTTACAGCGCTGGGTGTAGACGAGGGTAGCGCGGTCCGGACGTTTGCCCGCCACGTTATCCGGCGTATAGGCATCGTCATGGCGCAGCTTACGGTCGGCGGTATAGCGGTTGATCATCGAATCCATGTTGCCCGCGGTCACGCCGAAGAACAGGTTCGGTTTACCCAGACGCATAAAGTCGTCTTTGCTGTTCCAGTCAGGCTGGGAGATGATCCCCACACGGAAGCCCTGCGCTTCGAGCATACGGCCGCAGATGGCCATGCCGAAACTCGGATGGTCAACATAGGCATCGCCTGTGACCAGAATGATATCGCAGCTGTCCCAGCCAAGTTGGTCCATCTCTTCCCGGGACATCGGCAGGAACGGCGCCGGTCCAAAGCAGGCCGCCCAGTACTGGGGCCAGGAGAAGAGGTCACGATCCGGCTGGATCAGGGAAATGGCGCTCATAATGCTTCCGAAGAAAAAATAGACAAAAGGAGCGGGATTATACGCTGTTCATCCGTCCAATTTGAAGAAAAGGATGCAGGAAGCAGACATAAAATCGCGGAAGTCGTTAAAATACAGCGCCCTGTTAATTTTGCATCATAATTACCCCTGACGCCTCCGGTTCTCTGCCGCCGGGAGGCATTCTGGCGTGGAGTTTCCGTGTGAAGTTCAACGATTCGTTACATGTGTCTCAACTGCGGGTTGTGCTCCACCTCTGCGGTTTCCTGGTTCTGCTGTACAGCCTTTCAATGCTGCCGCCGATGGTCATTGCCCTGCTGCACAAAGAGCGGACCTACTTTGCGTTTTTAACCACGTTTCTGACCTTTTTCAGCCTCGGGGGGTTAACCTGGCGGGCGACCCGTCACGCCGGCATACAGCTGCGCACCCGTGACGGTTTCGTGATCATTGTGCTGTTCTGGCTGCTGTTTTCAGTGATCAGCGCCATGCCGCTCTGGATGGATGATGGTCTGCATCTCTCTTTTGCGGATGCGCTCTTCGAAGGGGTGTCCGGGATCACCACGACCGGGGCAACGGTGATCGGGGACGTCAGCGCCCTGCCTAAGTCGTACCTTTATTATCGCGCCCAGCTCAACTTCATTGGCGGGTTAGGCGTCATCGTGCTGGCCGTCGCAGTACTGCCGCTGCTGGGCATCGGGGGCATGAAGCTGTATCAGTCAGAAATGCCCGGGCCGTTCAAAGAGGAGCGCCTGACGCCCCGGCTTGCCGATACTGCGCGTACCCTGTGGCTGACCTATTTCGCGCTGGGCGTGACCTGCACGCTGGCCTACTGGCTGGCGGGGATGCCCGTTTTTGACGCCATCTGTCACGGGCTTTCAACTGTGTCACTGGGCGGGTTTTCTACCCGCAGCGAGAGCATTGGCTTTTATGACAGCCACGCAATTGAACTGGTTGCCGGGGCCTTTTCGCTGCTTTCTGCCTTTAACTTTACCCTCTGGTACGTCGCCATTGTCAGACGCACCCTGAAACCGATCCGCCGCAGCCCGGAGGTCAAATTCTTTCTCAGTGCCGCCGCGGTGATTATCCTCATTACCGCCTGGCAGGTCTGGCATGCGGGAATGTACAACCCCACGGATAGCCTGGTACACGCTTTCTTCCTTGCCAGCTCGATGATGACCGATAACGGTCTCGCGACGGCCGACTATGCCCAATGGCCTGCCCACACCATCTTTTTACTGTTGAGCGCCAGCTTCTTTGGTGGCTGCGTCGGCTCGACCTGCGGCGGGATCAAAGCGCTGCGTTTTCTCATTATGTTTAAGCAGAGTATTCAGGAGATGAATCAGCTGGCTCATCCGCGCGCGCTGCTGAGTATTAAGGTGGGCAAAAGCGTGGTGAATGAACGCGTTCTGCGTTCGGTATGGAGCTTCTTTTTTCTCTACGTGATGATTACCGGATTTTTTGTCTGGGCGCTTAATCTGATGGGCTATGACCTGTTTACGTCATTCGGCACGGTTGCCGCCTGTATCAACAATATGGGGCTGGGTTTTGGCGAGACAGCATCAACGTTTGGCACCTTAACCGAAGGGGCAAAACTGCTGATGTGCGCGGCGATGATCTTAGGGCGTCTGGAAATCTACCCGGTGCTGATTCTGTTCTCGCGCTTTTTCTGGCGGGCATAACACATTCCCGGCGAACCGGGAATGTCAGGGGGTTATGGCGCGGGGTTGATCAACATCTGCCCCACGGAGCCCCTGTCCATCATCTCCAGCGTCTGGCTATGGAACAGGAACGGGAAGTGCGGCCACGAAGGCTGGCCATAGTAGACAAGCAGTTCGACCTGACCATCCACCCAGACGGTATCTTTCCAGCCGCGATCTTCCGGGAACGGCATCGCACCGTTGACGTTACGGATCAGGAATGACACCCCTTCAATATGGAACGACTGCGGCATATCTGAACGGACCGTCCAGCGCTCCCAGGTGCCCTGCTGGGCGGTGATGTCGATACGGTTGACGTCCCACAGCGCGCCGTTGATGCCCGGATCGTCGCCCAGGCTGATATCACGGCTGCGCACCGGCGAACCGCCCATGATCTCCTGCGGCAGCAAACGCATCGGCAGGCTATCGGTGACCAGCGGCAGCAGGCCGGTTGGACGCAGGGTTAACACCAGCGTGGAGACCAGAATGCTCGACGGCTCGAAGAACCCGCGAATACGGTCAACAATGCTCGCGGCTTCGCCACAGGTGACAGAGACTTCATCCCCGTTGGTCATATCCACCAGAATTTCCCGACGTTCCCCCGGCGCCAGCGCCAGTTGCTTAACGGAGACCGGCGCAGGTAAAAAACCCTGGTCGCCGGAGATCACGTGGAGCGGGCGGCCATCGCTCATCTGCAGCTGATAACGACGGGAGTTAGAGGCATTAAGCAAACGCAGACGCACCCAACCGCGGGAAACTTCGACATACGGGCTTTGCGCACCGTTTACCAGCAGCGTATCGCCAACAAAGCCACCGCTCCCCGGCTCGCTGTACTCCGGCGTGCCAAAGTTATCCAGGCGCTTATCCTGAATAATGATCGGGAAATCATCCACGCCGTAGTGGTTCGGGATCGGCAGCGACTTGCTGACCTCATCTTCCACCAGCCACATCCCGGCCAGACCGTTATAGACCTGCTGCGCCGTGCGGTTAGGCGTGTTAGCGTGATACCACAGCGTTGCCGCGCTCTGGCGGATCGGCAGGACGGGTGCCCAGTCGGCGTTGGGAGACATCATGCGCGCCGCGCCACCGATCAGCGGGCCTGGAACCTGTAAACCGCTGATGGTCATGGCAACATTTTCAGTGGTGCGGTTGCTGTAAATGAGCTTAACGTCATCGCCGTTCCACACGCGAACGGTTGGCCCGAGGTAGCGCCCGTTAATGCCCCATACCTGCGCGCGCGTGCCCTGGGTAAAGGACCAGTGGCTGCGCTGTAGCGTCAGAAATAGCGGCTGGCCGCGACGGGATTCAATCAACGGCGGAATGGGCAGCGGCTGTTGCTGCCCGGCGGCGCTGGCTGTCAGCGGCATCGCACCCGCACAGAGGGCAATCCCCGAAGCCTGAATAAACTGACGCCGACTGAGTGACATATAAGCTCCATCTGAAACGACTAACAACGCGGGAATTCGTTTTCCCTTTAACGCCGGATTAAATCTTACCGGCGGCTTCTCTTTCTGCGACTTCTTTGTCCAGCTGCGCAATACGCTGAGCCATCAGCTCGCGGCAATGTGCTGCCAGCTCGCGTACCTGGTCTTTACCGTATTTGCTGGTATCGACAGGCGGCAACATTTCGACAATCACCAGACCATTATTCAGGCGGTTAAGATTAATCTTATTCGAAGTATTGGAAACGCACACAGGAATAATTGGAACACCCGCCGCAATTGCGGCATGAAAAGCGCCCGTTTTAAACGGCAGCAGGCCACGCCCACGGCTACGCGTCCCTTCCGGGAACATCCAGATGGATATTTTGCGCTTTTTAAAATGATTCACTACTTCCGCAATGGTGCTGTGTGCTTTTGCGCGGTTATTACGATCGATCAGCAGGTTACCGGTCAGCCAGTACAACTGGCCGAAAAACGGGATCCACAGCAGGCTCTTTTTCCCCACCGTCACGGTCGGCGGCAGAACGATATTGGAGGCCGTCACCATATCGTAGTTGTTTTGATGGTTGGCGATATAGATGGCATTACCGAAGTTCTCTGCCCCTTCAGGCAGGCGTTTTTCAACCTTCAGACCAAACAACGGTGCAAGGCGGCCGAACATATGGCCGAAGGTGGCAACGTGCTTAGGATTGCGCGGGCTGAACAGGCAATAAATTGAGCCGAAAACACAGACCAGAATACAGTAGATAACGGTAAGAATAAGACGAACAATATATAGCATAGCGACCTCTGAAGCCCCAACAGCTGACAATTATACTTCACCTGTGGCCAGGTAAGGACTTTATTACGAGCGCGTATTGTTAATCGCAACGCACGAATTAACAACGATTTTACGGGAAATTTTATTGGACTTCCCCCTCCGGACGGAGGGGGATATCACGAGACTACTCTTCGCTGTCACCCGCGCTGCTGCGCGCCGGTGAATCTATCTCCACACGGTCGATACGCTGCAGGCCGCGCATCAGCGAACCGCGACGACCGCGTTCACCCACCACTTTCTGCAGCTCTTCCGGACGCAGTTTGATCTTACGCTTGCCAACATGAATGGTCAGCGTGCTCTGCGGCGGCAGCAGGAAGAGGTGCGCCAGACCATCTTCACCTTTCGCGGCTTCCGCCGACGGGATGTTGATGATCTTGTTGCCCTTCCCTTTCGACAGCTCCGGCAGGTCGCTGACCGGGAACATCAGCATGCGTCCGGCGGAGGTGATCGCCAGCAGCATATCGCTTTCGTTCTCGATCACCAGCGGCGTCATCACGCGAGCGTTGTCCGGCAGGCTAATCAGCGCTTTACCGGCACGGTTACGCGACACAAGATCGTTAAAGGTACAGATAAAGCCATAACCCGCGTCAGACGCCATCAGCAGCTTCTGGTCATCGGCCTCCATCAGCATATGATCAACCGTCGCCCCCGGCGGCAGCGTCAGCTTACCGGTAAGCGGTTCGCCCTGGCCGCGCGCGGAAGGCAGCGTGATAGGGTCGATGGCGTAGCTGCGACCAGTGGAGTCGATAAACGCCACCGGCTGGTTACTCTTGCCTTTCACCGCCGCTTTAAAGCTGTCACCGGCTTTGTAGCTGAGACCCGGCGCGTCGATATCATGGCCTTTGGCGCTGCGCACCCAGCCGCTTTGCGACAGCACAATGGTCACCGGCTCGGAAGGCTGCATGTCATGCTCGTTCATTGCCTTCGCTTCTTCGCGCTCGTGCAGCGGAGAACGACGATCGTCGCCGAAAGCATCAGCATCCGCCTGCAGCTCTTTCTTCAGCAGGTTATTCATCTTGCGCTCGGACGCGAGGATCGCCTGCAGCTGATCGCGCTCTTTTTCCAGCTCGTTCTGTTCACCGCGGATCTTCATCTCTTCCAGTTTGGCGAGATGGCGCAGTTTCAGTTCGAGGATCGCTTCCGCCTGCGTTTCGCTGATGCCAAAGCGCGACATCAGGGCCGGCTTCGGCTCGTCCTCGGTACGGATGATCTCAATGACTTCGTCGATATTGAGGAACGCCACCAGCAAACCTTCGAGGATATGCAGGCGCTTCAGCACTTTCTCCAGACGATGGTTTAGACGACGGCGGACCGTATCACGACGGAACGTTAGCCATTCGGAAAGGATCTCCAGCAGGTTTTTCACCGCCGGGCGTCCGTCAAGGCCGATCATGTTCAGGTTGATGCGGTAGCTTTTTTCCAGATCGGTGGTGGCAAACAGGTGGTTCATCACCTGCTCCATGTCCACGCGGTTGGAGCGCGGCACGATCACCAGACGGGTCGGGTTCTCGTGGTCAGATTCGTCGCGCAGGTCGTCCACCATCGGCAGCTTTTTATTGCGCATCTGGGAGGCGATCTGCTCCAGCACTTTCGCGCCGGAAACCTGGTGCGGCAGCGCGGTGATCACCACAGCGCCGTCTTCTTTATTCCACACCGCGCGCATGCGCACGGAGCCGCGACCGTTCTGGTAGATTTTGCGGATTTCCGCACGCGAGGTGATGATTTCCGCTTCAGTCGGATAATCCGGCCCCTGAACGATATCCAGCAGCTCGTCGAGCGACGTTTTAGGCTGCTCAATCAGGGTGATGGCGGCTTTCGCCACTTCACGCAGGTTGTGGGGCGGAATATCTGTCGCCATACCGACCGCAATACCGGTGGTACCGTTCAGCAGAATGTTTGGCAGACGCGCAGGCAGCATCTTCGGCTCCTGCATCGTACCGTCGAAGTTTGGCACCCAGTCAACGGTTCCCTGACCCAGCTCGCCCAGCAGCACTTCGGCATATTTAGAGAGACGAGATTCGGTATAACGCATCGCCGCGAAGGATTTCGGATCGTCCGGTGCCCCCCAGTTCCCCTGACCATCCACCAGCGGATAGCGGTAAGAGAACGGCTGCGCCATCAGGACCATCGCTTCATAACAGGCGCTGTCGCCGTGCGGATGGTATTTACCCAGCACGTCACCGACGGTACGGGCGGATTTCTTGAACTTGGCGGTGGCGTTCAGCCCCAGTTCGGACATCGCATAGACGATGCGGCGCTGAACCGGCTTCAGGCCATCCCCGATAAACGGCAACGCCCTGTCCATGATGACGTACATGGAGTAGTTCAGGTAGGCGTTTTCCGTGAATTCATGTAGCGCGAGGCGCTCTGCCATATCGCTCATTACGTGTGATTCCTCAACTCAGAAACCGATGGGTTTCAGGCAATATTGCCGCAGATACTACCCTATCTGACGAGTTGAGTCACAAAGAAAAAGGGCCGGGTGAGCGGCCCTTTTCGGGTTATTTGTTCAGCTTGATAACCTGCTTCACATCGATTTCAAACTCGTTCCAGTCTTTATCGACTTTACCCTGCAGCTCCACTTTATCCTGCGGGGTCACGGTCACGCCGTTCCAGCGCTTGTGGTCAATTTCGACCACCACCGTACCGGACTCATCGCGGAAGGTGTAGCGGTCATCGGACAGGCGCTCGGTAATGTTCCCGCGCAGCTTCACCCAGGCATCGTCCTTCAGATCTTTCACTTTAGCCGCGGTGGTGAGGTTGGCGTTGTTATCGACAAAACCGCCCTGCTGAGTTTGCGTCTGGGCCGGCGTGGCGGATGGGCCACTAAAACCGCCCTGAGCAGCAAAGACCGGCGCGGTGGTCATCATCATGATGGCAGCAATTGCAGCGAATTTTTTCATCGTAATCTCTCCCTTTAATGTCGTTTCGCAGTCCATTAAACAGGGTAATCCTTAACAACTTCTTAAGGGGAAAATTTATTTATTTTTACTGTACACCAGCCGCTTAGAGAGGGTTTACTGGCGGCATCAAGGAGGGAACATGCGCATTTTACTGGTAGAAGATGACAAGCTCATCGGCGATGGCATCAAAGCGGGCTTAAGCAAACTGGGCTTTAGCGTGGACTGGTTTACCGAGGGGAAAACCGGGCAGGCCGCGCTCGCTTCCGCGCCCTATGATGCCGTGGTGCTGGACCTGACGCTGCCGGAAATTGACGGTCTGGACATTCTGCGCGCCTGGCGTGAAGGCGGACACAGCGAGCCGGTACTGATCCTGACGGCGCGGGATGCGCTGAACCAGCGTGTTGAAGGGCTGCGCCTCGGGGCGGACGATTATCTCTGTAAGCCTTTTGCCCTGATCGAAGTGGCTGCCCGCCTTGAAGCGCTGGTGCGCCGCAGCCACGGCCAGACGCGCAGCGAACTGCGCCACGGCAAGGTCACGCTCGATCCAGCGAGCCTTATCGCCACGCTGGATGGCGAAACGTTAACGCTTAAGCCTAAAGAGTTCGCGCTGCTGGAGCTGTTAATGCGTAACGCAGGCCGGGTACTGCCGCGCAAGCTGATCGAGGAAAAACTCTATACCTGGGACGATGACGTCTCTAGCAACGCCGTCGAAGTCCATGTTCATCATTTACGCCGCAAGCTCGGAAGCGACTTTATCCGCACCGTACACGGCATCGGTTATACCCTGGGTGACGCATGAAATTGAGCCTGAAGCTGCGCCTGACGCTGCTGTTTTTAGTCCTCTCTCTGACGGCATGGTTCGCCGCCAGCCTGGTGGCCTGGCAGCAGACCACCCACAAGCTGGATAAGCTGTTCGATACACAGCAGATGCTGTTTGCCAAACGACTGCTGACGATGGAACTGGACGAGCTTCATGCGCCAGCGCGCATGCGTGAGGTGCCGAAAAAAGCCAAACACGGGCATCTTGACGACGATGCGCTGGCCTTTGCGATTTACGCTTCAGACGGCACGATGATCCTGAACGACGGCGAAAACGGCCGCGATATCCCGTATCACTATCGCCGTGACGGCTTTGACGACGGACGGCTTCAGGACGATAACGACGAATGGCGCTTTTTATGGCTGACATCGCCAGACGGGAAATACCGCGTGGTGGTCGGCCAGGAGTGGGAGTACCGGCAGGATATGGCGCTCGACGTCGTCAGCTCACAGCTGACGCCTTGGCTGGTGGCGCTGCCGGTAATGCTGCTGTTGCTTATTGTCCTGCTGAGTCGGGAACTGAAACCGCTGAAAAAACTGGCACAGACCCTGCGCGCGCGCTCGCCGGATGCCACCGATGCCCTGCCCATCCAGGGCGTACCGGCGGAAGTGCGCCCCCTGCTCGACTCGCTGAATCATCTCTTTGCGCGTACCCAGGAGATGATGACCCGCGAGCGCCGTTTTACCTCCGATGCCGCCCATGAATTACGCAGCCCGCTGGCGGCGCTGAAGGTGCAAACCGACGTGGCGCAGCTCTCTCAGGACGATCCGCAGGCACAGGAAAAAGCGCTGACGCAGCTGCACGCGGGCATCGATCGCGCGTCCCGTCTGGTGGATCAGCTCCTCACGCTGTCGCGTCTGGACTCGCTGGACAGCCTGGACGGTGTAGAACAGATAGCGATGGCCGATTTGCTGCAGTCCGCGGTAATGGATATCTACCCTCCGGCGCAGCAGGCGGGCATTGATATTCGTCTGAACATTAACGCGCCAGAGGTGACGCGCACGGGTCAGCAACTGCTCCTGAGCCTGCTGGTTCGTAACCTGCTGGATAACGCCACCCGTTACAGTCCGCGCGGCAGCGTGGTGGATGTGACGCTGGATGCGCGTCGCTTTACCGTGCGCGACAATGGCCCGGGTATTTCCCCCGATGCGCTGGCGCGTCTCGGCGAGCGGTTTTACCGTCCGCCAGGTCAGGATGCCACCGGAAGCGGGCTGGGGTTATCCATTGTGAAACGCATCGCCGCCCTGCACGGGATGCACGTCGCGCTGGGCAACGCCCCTGAAGGCGGCTTCGAAGTGAACGTCAGTTGGTAAAAGATTATTGCATTTAACGCAAAAGACTTTGCACATTTTGCTCATTTTTCCGCTCCGTCCTCGCGCGTAGAATACCCGGCATACTCTCAGTCACGAGGACAAATAATGAGCAACATTTTGATTATCAACGGCGCAAAAGAATTTGCGCACTCTAAAGGCCAACTGAATGACACCCTGACCGAGGTCGCGGATGGTTTCCTGCGCGACGCCGGGCATGATGTTAAGGTCGTGCGTGCGGACAGCGAGTATGACGTGAAGGCGGAAGTGCAGAACTTCCTGTGGGCCGACGTAGTGATTTGGCAGATGCCGGGCTGGTGGATGGGCGCACCGTGGACGGTGAAAAAGTACATGGACGACGTCTTCACCGAAGGTCACGGTTCACTTTATGCCAGCGACGGCCGCACCCGTTCAGACGCGTCGAAAAAATACGGTTCCGGCGGTCTGATTCAGGGCAAAAAATATATGCTTTCCCTGACCTGGAACGCTCCTCTGGAAGCCTTCACCGAAAAAGATCAGTTCTTTGAAGGCGTGGGCGTCGACGGTGCGTATCTGCCGTTCCACAAGGCGAACCAGTTCCTGGGGATGGATCCGCTGCCGACCTTTATCGTCAACGACGTGATTAAAATGCCGGACGTCCCGAGCTATATCGCAGAATATCGCAAGCATCTCGCGAAAATTTTTGCTTAACTGGTAGCCTGGAATTAAAGGAGTAGTAACCATGCTTACAGTAATCGCAGAAATCCGTACTCGTCCAGGTCAACATCACCGTCAGGCGGTGCTGGATCAGTTCGCGAAAATTATCCCAACCGTACTGAAAGAAGAAGGCTGCCACGGCTACGCGCCGATGGTGGACGCCGCTACCGACGCAAGCTTCCAGGCCACCGCGCCAGACTCCATTATCATGGTTGAGCAGTGGGAAACCGTCGCCCATCTTGAAGCGCATTTGCAGACCGCACATATGAAAGCGTGGAGCGATGCGGTGAAAGGTGACGTGCTGGAGACCCACATCCGTATTCTGGAGCAAGGGGTTTAAGTTCGTGGAATTTGCCGGGTGGCACTGCGTGTACCCGGCCTACAAAACCTGAACCGTAGGCCCGGTAAGCGTTAGCGCCACCGGGCTTTTTTAGCACCTTAAACCTCAACTGCTATGCTTATTCTGACTTCATGATTAACAGGAGGATGGAATGGGTCTTTTTAACTTCGTCAAAGAAGCAGGCGAAAAGCTGTGGGATAACCTGACCGATCATAAAGGCCAGGGCGACAAAATCACCGAGCACCTCAAGAAACTCAACATTCCCGGTTCAGACAAAGTCCAGGTTAACGTTACCGACGGCAAAGCTAGCGTAACGGGCGACGGGCTGACCCAGGAGCAGAAAGAGAAAATCCAGGTCGCCGTCGGGAACATCGCGGGCGTCAGCGAAGTGGAGAACAATATCACCGCGACCGATGCCAAAGATGAAGCCACCTACTACACGGTAAAATCCGGCGATACCCTGAGCGCTATCTCCAAAACCGTGTACGGCGATGCCAACCAGTACAACAAGATTTTCGAGGCCAATCGCCCGATGCTCTCCAGCCCGGATAAAATCTACCCGGGCCAGACGCTGCGTATTCCGAAAGCGTGATCCACGAGTCGGGGGGTACCCCCGACTGTTTTTAACCGCTTTTCTTCCCCGGCTTTAACCCACGATGCAACTCATTGATACGCTTCATCGACTTAATGGTGCGCTGCGGCTCGGTGGAGGCAACGGATAAAACAATCATCTCCAGACACAGCAGCACCGTGCCATGAAGCGGGATTTTACCCTTCTCTCCGCCACGCGGGACGTGGATCACCACGCTGGCCTCTTTACTGAATTGTGAGTCGGTGGCATTGGTCAGCAAAACGGTGGGGATCCCCAGGCGTTTCGCCTCGCGCAGCGTGGTTTGTCCTTCCCGATGCGCAGATTTTTGCGCCATCATGATCAGCACATCACCGCGCTGGAGCCCAATCAACTGTTCCGCAAGCCCTATCCCGGTACGGTTGAGCGGCATGGCGGGGAGTCCCATCCGGCTGAACAATCTGGCGGTGTATTCGGCCAGAATCCCGGACGCGCCAATACCAAACAGGGCAACCTGCCTCGCCTGAGCCAGCAGTGAGACCGCCTGCGCCATCGCGAGGCGGTTGTGGGGTTCAGACAAGACGTTACAGGTATGCTGGTGCCCCTCCAGCACGAAATCAATGCTCGCATTGACGTCGCTGGTAAGCGTATTCACCGTGGTGGAGATCTTTTCGCTGGAGGTCACCACCGGACCAAACCACTGCTCCAGCGTCTGCTTGAGATCGCGCAATCCACCAAAACCGAGTGCCTGGATGGCGCGGACGACGGTGGCATCCGACGTTTTAAGCAGCGTCGCGATCTCCATCGCCGTCTGTTCCATCACCGCTTCACGATTTTCATTGATATAGCGCGCCACCAGCAGCAGCCGCGGCGTAAGCTGGTGCGCCCGCGAGCGGAGGCGGTCGCCGAAAACATCGACTTTTCGGCTCATCGTGACGCCTCCGGCAAAGGACGTCCGGCAATCTGCGACTGCACCTGCGCGGCCATGAGCCCTAACGAGGCGAACGAGTTCGAGATGGCCTCTTCGCGCGAGATCAGTACGTAGTGGCCGGTTCGGCAGGCATTCAGGAACTGACACCAGCCGGGCATGACCGCATCCATTGCTGCCAGCTCATCCTGCGGTTTGCCGCCCGTATCCCCGCGCCAGGTAGCGAAAACGAAATCAGCATCCAGCTCCGGCAGCCGTTCAGCACTGACGTCAATCCGTCCGCCCTCCGGGATGGACTCAATCAGCGGCGGGAAGGTAAACCCGGCATCACGCAGGACGCGCCCCAGCGAATGGTAGCTGTGCATGGCGTTGATTTTCCCCTGATTAGCCTGAATCACCGACACGGTGATTTTGCGTGTGTCGATAGTCGCCTTCAGCGCCTTGATTTGTTCCTGATAGCGGCGTTCAAGAACCTTGAGCCGCGCCTGCGTGCCCGTCAGCTGCGCCAGTTTGCGGTAGATCTCCGGCGCGCCGCCGTCGAGATGATTGATACTCACCGTCGGGGCAATCTTTTCCAGCTGCTCTACCGGCGTGTTGCGGGTCGGCTCGGTAATGATCAGATCCGGTTTTGCCGCGGCGATGGCCTCAATGTCGATATCGGCAGTGCCGATAAACTTGATGTCGGAATTATCGAAGTCGACGCCGGTCAACATGCCGCTGGACCGCAGAAAGTGGCTACCGTCCGGTCGCGTGCGGCCATGGCTCGCCACGGGCGGTACGCCAAGCTCAATCAGTGGAATGGTGATATCCAGATCGTGTAACGAGACGATCTGTTTCGGATGTACCGGTACCACCACTTTCCGGTTCAGATCGTCCGTAAACGTCTGGGTCGGCTCGGCCGCACCCACCGCAAAGCCTACCAGCAACAGCATCGCAAACAGTACGCGCATCATAGTCTCCTAAAATCTGTCCCGACGCTGCCAGAGCAGCAGCAGGAAAAAGGGTCCGCCAATCAGTGAAATCACAATGCCCGCAGGCAGCTGCAGCGGGAGGAATGCCAGCCGCCCGACGTTATCCGCCAGCAGCACCAGCAGCGCCCCCAGCACGGCGCTTCCCGTCAGGAGCGCGGTTTGCCCGCCGCGCAGCAGCAGGCGCGCCATATGTGGCGCAATGAGCCCGACAAAACCAATACTGCCCACGCAGGAGACGCAGGCCGCCGTCAGCACCACCGGGGCGAGAACGCGCAGCAGCGCCAGTCGGTTTGTGCGCACCCCCAGTCCCGCCGCCGCGTGGTTGCCGAGCAGCGCCACGTCGGCAGCGCGGGCGGTTAATAACAGCAGCGCAAATGCCGGAAGCGACCAGGCCGTCGCAATGCTGACCAGCGTCCAGTTTGCCGCGTGCAGGCTTCCCGCCAGCCATAGCATCGCCGTCTGCACGTCGCGCACGTCCGCCGTGGTCATAAAGACGCCCATTGCCGCGGCGAAGGCCCATGAAACGCCGATGCCGATCAGAATGAATCGTGGACGCGAAATATCACGCGCCAGGGCCACCACCAACAGCGCAGTGAGTAGGCCTCCGGCTATGCCGACCAGCGGCCGCCAGCCCAGTCCCAGCGCCGGAAACTGAAAAATCAGCAGCAGTACCGCCGCGCTACAACCCTCTTTCACGCCGATAAGCCCCGGGTCCGCCAGGCCATTGCGGGTAATGGACTGCATTGCCGCGCCAGCCATGCCGAGCATCGCGCCGCACAGTACCGCCATCAGCAGGCGCGGCAGACGGATATCCATCACGATGTAGTGCGTCTCTGGGGTCAGGCTTTCGGTATAAAACAGCGCCCGCCCGATGGCGGATGCAGGAACGGAAAGCGAGCCGTGCGTCAGGCCAAAAGCGGTTAGCAAGCAGGCCGCCAGCGTCAGGACGGCCAGGCACACCAGCGCTTTTGGACGAACCAGCGCCGAGAAAGCCCCCACGCGTAACGCACGCAATCCAGCCCGGTTCATTTGAACATCCTTGCAGCCATGAAGATAAAGACGGGCGCGCCGACCAGGGCAGTCATGATGCCGGTTGCCAGCTCCCAGGGCGTAAACAGCGTGCGGGCGGCGATATCCGCCAGCAGCAGAACCAGCGCGCCACACAGGGCAGAGAGCGGCACCATCACGCGTAAATCAACCGACACCAGACGACGAATGAGCTGCGGCACCACAAGACCGATAAAGCCAATCGGCCCGGCGAGGGAGACCGCCGCCCCGCAGAGCAGCGCGATAGAAAGCAGAGCGAGCAGGCGGGTTTTCAGCAGCGACACGCCCAGCCCCTGCGCCATCCTGTCGCCCATCGCCAGCATATTGAGCGAGGGCGACAGCCCGATGGCGAGAACAAAACCGGCTGTTGCAGCCCAAAGGGCGTTCTGAAGCGTCTGCACGTTGATCCCGGCCAGGTCCCCCGCCAGCCAGGTCCGCATGGCGAGCAGCGTCTGTTCATCCAGTATGAGCACCGTGGCGGTAATCGACGCGGCAAACGCCGACATCGCCACGCCGCACAGGGTCACCTTCATCGGCGTGAGTCCGGCGCGGCCGGACGAGGAGAACATCAGCACCAGCAGAAACAGCGCAGCGGCGCCAGCGGCGGCAATCAGCGGGCGTCCAAACGGCAGCGTGAGCCCAAGCGCGTTCGTCAGTACCACCGCCAGTGCCGCCCCGGCATTGAGCCCCAGAATATGCGGTTCGCCGAGCGGGTTGCGGATCACGGATTGCAGCAGCACGCCCGCGACGCCGAGGGCAGCACCTGTCACCATCGCGCCGCAGAGACGCAGCAGCCGCAGTTTGATAATGATGTTATGGTCGAAATTGCGCGGGTCGAAATGGAAGAAGGCCTCCACCACCGTCTTCGGGGCGATAAAACGCGCACCGATACCCAGATGCGCAATCGCGCCCATCGCCAGCAGCAAGGTGAAAAGCAGGAAAGCCAGAGAGGTGCGCATCATGGCTGTTCCGTGACCTGGCGGAACGGCATAAAGAACGGTTTGCCGGTCAGCGGATTGATGGACATATGCACGTCGACATCAAACACCGCTTTAATCAGCTCCGGCGTGCAGACGTCGCCCTCATGTAATACGCCCTCCACTTTTCCCTGGCGTAAAAAGACCAGTGAATCACCATAATTCACGGCAAAGTTAAGGTCGTGCAGCACCACTACCACGGTACGTCCATGCGCGCGCGTCAGCGTATGCAGCAGTTCGAGGATTTCCACCTGGTAGCGGAGATCGAGGAAGGTTGTCGGTTCATCCAGCAGGATATACGGCGTCTGCTGCGCCAGCGCCATGGCGATCCAGCAGCGCTGACGCTGGCCGCCGGACAGGCTCTCGACAGGCCTATGGGCAAACTCCGCCGTGCCGGTCAGGCGCAGCGCCTCTTCCACCGCCCGCTCGTCTTCGTCGCTCCACTGGCGCATAAAATTCTGCCACGGAAAACGCCCGCGCGAGACCAGCTCGAAAACGGTTAACCCTTCCGGCAGCAGCGGCGACTGCGGCAGGATACCCAGC
>NZ_JTLF01000351.1:0-21895 GCF_000798855.1 Enterobacter sp. ZOR0014
TGATGCCCTCACCCCGGCCCTCTCCCACAGGGAGAGGGAGAAAACCTAACAATTCCCTCTCCCTGTGGGAGAGGGTTAGGGTAAGGGGAAAATTACTTACGACGCCAGGTGGTGCCCTGCGGGCCGTCTTCCAGAATAATCCCCATCTCGGTCAGACGGTTACGCGCCGCATCTGCCGCCGCCCAGTCTTTCGCCTGACGCGCTTCCAGACGTGCCTTGATCAAGGCTTCAATTTCCGCCACTTCGCCGTCGTCCGCCTGCGCACCGCTCTGCAGGAAGGCGTCTGGCTCCTGCTCCAGCAGGCCGAGCACGGAAGAGAGCTTACGCAGATGAGAGGCCAGCGCATTCGCCGCCGCCATATCTTCTGACTTCAGACGGTTCACTTCGCGCGCCATATCGAACAGCACAGAGTAGGCTTCCGGAGTATTGAAGTCGTCGTTCATCACCTCAACAAAGCGGGCTTCGAAGGCGTCGCCGCCTGCGGCAGGAACAGACTTGTCGGTACCGCGCAGCGCGGTATACAGACGTTCCAGCGCCGAACGCGCCTGCTTCAGGTTCTCTTCACTGTAGTTCAGCTGGCTGCGATAGTGGCCGGACATCAGGAAGTAACGCACGGTTTCCGCATCGTAATACTTGAGCACGTCGCGCACGGTAAAGAAGTTGCCCAGCGATTTTGACATCTTCTCGCGGTCAACCATCACCATTCCGGAGTGCATCCAGTAGTTCACGTACTCGCCGCCGTGGGCACAGGTGGACTGCGCAATTTCGTTTTCGTGGTGCGGGAACATCAGATCCGAACCGCCGCCGTGAATGTCGAAGTGTTTGCCCAGCTGTTTGCAGTTCATCGCGGAACATTCAATGTGCCAGCCCGGACGCCCTTCACCCCACGGAGATGGCCAGCTTGGCTCACCCTCTTTGGACATCTTCCATAGCACGAAGTCCATCGGATTACGCTTCACGTCGACCACGTCCACGCGGGCCCCAGCCTGCAGCTGATCCAGATCCTGACGGGAAAGCGCACCGTAGGTCGGGTCCGTTGGCACGGAGAACATCACGTCGCCGTTATCCGCCACATAGGCGTGACCGCGTGCGATCAGCTTCTCGGTGATCTCAATGATTTCGTGAATATGGTGAGTTGCACGCGGCTCGCTGTCCGGACGCTGAATGTTTAAAGCGTCGAAATCTTTGTGCATCTCGACAATCATGCGATCCACCAGCGCAACAAAACTCTCGCCGTTTTCATTCGCGCGTTTGATGATTTTGTCGTCGATGTCGGTGATATTGCGGACGTACTTCAGGTTGTAGCCTAAAAAACGCAGGTAACGTGACACCACGTCGAAGGCAACGAAGGTGCGCCCATGGCCGATGTGACAGAGATCGTAAACGGTAATACCACACACGTACATGCCGACTTCCCCGGCATGAATAGGTTTAAATTCCTCTTTTTGGCGCGTCATTGTATTAAAGATTTTTAACATCGAAGATTCCATGTAAACACGTGTGTGGGTTGTTTGTTCCCTATAATACCTATAATTCGGAATAGGATCAGCACACAATGCAAGGTGATCGCGTCCTGTGGTTATGCTATAACAAGCCCCTATATGTGACCCGAACGCGGGTCGACGTACCACAATAACGGAACAGGATGCAAAAATGGTTACTTTCCACACTAATCATGGCGATATCGTAATCAAAACCTTTGATGACAAAGCGCCTGAAACAGTTAAAAACTTCCTGGACTACTGCCGCGAAGGTTTCTACGACAACACCATTTTCCACCGCGTGATCAACGGCTTTATGATCCAGGGTGGCGGTTTTGAACCGGGTATGAAGCAGAAAGCGACGAAAGAAGCGATCAAAAACGAAGCCAACAACGGCCTGAAAAACACCCGTGGCACGCTGGCAATGGCCCGTACCCAGGCGCCTCACTCCGCGACCGCGCAGTTCTTCATCAACGTGGCTGATAACGACTTCCTGAACTTCTCCGGCGAAAGCCTGCAGGGTTGGGGCTACTGCGTGTTCGCAGAAGTGGTTGAAGGTATGGACGTGGTCGATAAGATCAAAGCCGTCTCTACTGGCCGCAGCGGCATGCACCAGGACGTACCTAAAGAAGACGTTGTGATTACAAGCGTGACCGTCAGCGAGTAATTCGTGGCGACACTCTTTATTGCGGATCTGCATCTGCAAACAGAAGAACCGGCGATCACCGCCGGTTTTCTGCGTTTTTTACGCGGTGAAGCGAAAAGCGCCGATGCGCTGTACATCCTAGGCGACCTGTTTGAAGCCTGGATTGGCGACGATGATCCTGACCCGCTGCATCGTGAAATCGCCTCCGCCATTAAGGCGCTGGTTGATTCAGGTGTCCCCTGCTTTTTCATTCACGGCAACCGTGATTTTCTGCTCGGCAAGCGCTACGCCCGCGAAAGCGGCATGACGCTGCTGCCGGAAGAACAGGTGCTCGACCTCTATGGCCGCAGGCTGCTGATTATGCACGGCGATACGCTCTGCACGGACGATACCGGCTATCAGGCGTTTCGCGCCAAAGTTCACACCCCCTGGATCCAGACGCTGTTTCTTGCCCTGCCGCTCTTTATCCGTAAACGCATCGCAGCCAGAATGCGTGCGGGCAGTAAAGCCGCTAACAGCAGTAAATCCATGACCATCATGGACGTCAATCCGCAGGCCGTAGTGAGCGTAATGGAAAAACATGGGGTTCAGTGGTTAATCCACGGTCATACCCACCGCCCTGACGTTCATTCCCTTCTTGCCAACGGCGAACCAGTCCATCGCGTCGTACTGGGTGCCTGGCACAGCGAAGGTTCCATGGTCAAAGTGACGCCTGAGGGTGTTGAGCTGATTGCGTTTCCGTTTTAACGTTTTTTTCGCCTGGTTTACGACCGCGCAACCGTTTTCCTTGCTCGTATAACATGCTATTCTCTGTGCCCTCGAAAGCAGTGTGTTTCGCACCACAGGAGTTTTAAGACGCATGTCTTCCCGCAATAATCCGGCGCGTGTCGCCATCGTGATGGGGTCCAAAAGCGACTGGGCTACCATGCAGTTCGCCGCCGAAATCTTTGAAATCCTGAATGTTCCGCACCACGTTGAAGTGGTATCCGCGCACCGTACACCGGACAAACTGTTCAGCTTCGCCGAAAGCGCCGAAGAGAATGGCTATGAGGTGATCATTGCCGGTGCGGGCGGCGCAGCACATCTGCCCGGCATGATTGCCGCTAAAACCCTGGTACCGGTTCTCGGTGTTCCGGTCCAAAGCGCCGCGTTAAGCGGTGTGGATAGCCTCTACTCCATCGTCCAGATGCCGCGCGGTATCCCTGTCGGCACGCTAGCGATTGGTAAAGCGGGTGCGGCTAATGCCGCCCTGCTGGCGGCGCAAATTCTTGCGACGCACGATAAAGCATTACACCAGCGTCTGGCGGAGTGGCGTAAAGCCCAGACCGATGAGGTGCTGGATAATCCAGACCCGCGGGGTGCGGCATGAAGCAGGTTTGCGTCCTCGGTAACGGCCAGTTAGGCCGCATGCTGCGCCAGGCCGGTGAACCGCTGGGTATTGCCGTCTGGCCTGTCGGGCTGGATGCCGAACCGGAAGCGGTACCGTTCCACCAGAGCGTGATCACCGCCGAGATCGAACGCTGGCCGGAAACCGCGCTGACCCGCGAGCTGGCCCGCCATAACGCCTTCGTTAACCGCGACGTGTTTCCGATCATTGCCGACCGTCTGACGCAAAAGCAGCTGTTCGACAAGCTCGGTCTGGCGACCGCGCCGTGGCAGCTGTTGTCCGATAAAGGCGAGTGGAATGACGTGTTCGCGATGCTGGGCGAGCTGGCGATCGTGAAGCGCCGCGTCGGCGGCTACGACGGCCGCGGCCAGTGGCGTCTGCGTGCGCACGAAACCGCGGAGCTGCCGGACGACTGCTACGGCGAGTGTATCGTTGAGCAGGGCATCAACTTTAGCGGCGAAGTGTCCCTGGTTGGCGCACGCGGGCATGACGGACACACCGTCTTTTATCCGCTGACGCATAACCTGCATCAGGACGGCATTCTGCGCACCAGCGTCGCCTTCCCTCAGGCAAATGCCGACCAGCAGGCGCAGGCGGAAGACATGCTCTCAGCCATAATGCACGAGCTGGGTTACGTGGGCGTGATGGCGATGGAGTGTTTTGTTACCCCATCCGGCCTGCTGATCAACGAGCTGGCGCCGCGCGTGCATAACAGCGGCCACTGGACGCAAAACGGTGCCTCCATCAGCCAGTTCGAGCTCCACCTGCGTGCCATCACCGATTTGCCACTGCCGCAGCCGGTCGTGAACAGCCCGTCGGTAATGATCAACCTGATCGGGACCGATCTGAACTACGACTGGCTCAAGCTGCCGCTGGTGCATCTGCACTGGTATGACAAAGAGGTCCGCCAGGGTCGTAAAGTGGGTCACCTGAACCTGAACGATAGCGACACGGGCCGCCTGAGCGCCACCCTGGAAGCCATGATCCCTCTCCTGCCGCCGGAATACGCGAGCGGTATTGTCTGGGCTCAGTCAAAGCTTAAATAAGCGATAAGTGCCGGGGAGTTGATCTTCCCCTTCCCCGGCCTCTCCTCTCGCGCGTAAAATCCCCGCCATTGCTGGTTTTATTTCTGGAATACCCATGAACGATGGAACGGACTATCGCGCGATCCTCGCGTCTGATACCCCTTTAATCGACGTTCGCGCGCCGATAGAATTTGCCCAGGGCGCGATGCCCGCCGCCCTTAACCTGCCGCTGATGAACGACGACGAACGCGCCGCCGTGGGCACCTGCTATAAACGTCAGGGCCCCGAGGCCGCACTGGCGCTCGGCCACAGTCTGGTCAACGGCGAGACGCGTGAGGCGCGCATTAACGCCTGGCGTGAAGCCAGCCTTGCTCACCCTGAAGGTTATCTCTGCTGCGCGCGCGGGGGCCAGCGTTCACATATCTCACAGGCCTGGCTGAAAGAGGCCGGTGTCGATTACCCGCTGATCCGCGGCGGCTATAAAGCCCTGCGCCAGACGGCGATTCAGGTGACGATTGAGCAGTCGCAAAAGCCGATGGTGCTTATCGGCGGCTGTACCGGAAACGGGAAAACCCTGCTGGTGAAGCAGCATGCGCAGGGTATCGATCTGGAAGGGCTGGCGCACCACCGCGGTTCGTCCTTTGGCCGCACGCTCACTCCGCAACTCTCCCAGGCCAGCTTTGAAAATCATCTTGCCGTCGAGCTGTTAAAAAAAGATGCCGCACGCTGGGTGCTGGAAGATGAAGGTCGAATGATTGGCTCCAACCACCTGCCGGAGTGCCTGCGCGACCGCATGAATGAAGCGCCCATCGCGGTTGTCGAGGATCCGTTTGATATTCGTCTTGAGCGTCTGCGCGAAGAGTACTTCGACCACATGTGGGCGGATTTTTCTGCCGCTTATGGTGAAGAGGCCGGCTGGAAAGAGTACAGCACGTATCTGCACCACGGACTGTTCGCCATTCGCCGCCGCCTGGGGCTACAGCGTTTTGCGGAACTGACTGCCCTACTCGATTCCGCGTTGCTTGAACAGCAACGGACAGGCTGCACCGAGGTTCACTTTAGCTGGCTTGCGCCCCTGCTTAACGACTATTACGACCCGATGTACAGCTATCAGCTTGAGAAGAAAGCGGAGAAGATTATTTATCGCGGCACGTTCGCAGAGGTTGCGGACTGGTTGAATCGCTGAAAAAAGCCGGGTGGCGGCTACGCCTTACCCGGCCTACGCGTGCTTTTGTAGCCCCGGTAAGCGCAGCGCCACCGGGGAACAGACGACTTAGAAGTCGTAACGCAGACGCACCAGGTTCATGTCGCCCAGGTTGTCGGTGCTGGAGGTGAACACGTGTTCGTAATCCACGCGGAAACCGTAATCCAGCTGGAAGCTGATACCCACGCCATTGTCGATGCGCTGGTAGTTACGGCCATTCACATATTCAATGCGGTCGCCCATGAAGTAAGGCTGGATGGATTTCACCGCATACTGGCCGATCGGGAATTTATACCCTGCGAAGTATTCAACACCCCACGCGTCGCCCGCAAAGTAGTCGTTAACAGACACTTTTTTGGTGGTCAGGAAGTTCTGATACCAGCCGCCGCCTGCGGAGAAGGTCCAGTTGTCCGGCGTCCAGCTCAGCGCGGTACCGAGGATGTTCTGGTCGTAGGTTTTGCTGTCGCCGTTGTCCGGGTTACGCATGTCCGCACGGGTGTAGTTCCACGCTGCGCCCCAGGTCAGGTCGGTGGTCAGGTGGTAATCCAGGCCCAGTGAACCGCCGCCTTTACGCTTATAGCGCAGGCCGTTACCCGGCAGGTATTCGCTGTCTTCAAACAGGTAAGATGCATAGATGTCGGCATCACCCACGGTTTTCTTGTATTTCAGCATCTGGCGTGAACGGTAAGAACCGTCGTAGTCGCCGTTGATCCCGTTACCTGGTGCCTGAGCAATCATGTCGTAGTCCCAGATATCGGTTTTCGCGCCCACCACATCATAGTAAACGCTGTTCTGTTGACCGAAGGTCAGCGTACCCCAGGTATCGCTCTTCAGGCCGGTGTAGAGCATACGGCGAGTGGTATCGTGTGCGCCGTCTGCATAGTGATGATCCCAGTTAAACTGGGCAGGGATGTTCACACCCAGTTCGTAGTAGCTTATCCAGCTAATATCATCAAACAGGTAGTAATCAGCCGCGAAACGGAAACGGGTACCACCGTCAAAGCCGTTACGTTTGTAGCTGTTTTTACCGTCGTCGCCGGTCATGTTCTGGAACTGAGGACGAATGCTGCCGCCAACGGTAAAGTTCAGACGGCTCAGCGGGTTACCCGCCTGCGGATCCTGTTTAAGAACGGTGATTTCCGCCTGAGAAGCGAAGGTCGTTAATGCCACTGCCGCGCCAATCGTTACCGCCAGCGCTGATTTTTTTATAGTCATTATTTTTCCTTAATAGACACGCTGCTAAATATTTAGCGGGTGAATATTAACTGGAAATAATCGGGCTGTGTGGACGGGTTTTTAATGTTTTGTGCTACTAAATACGTGGGTATTATCACTTTGTGCTTTTAAAATATTGCACACCGGCATAAAAACCGGCGTGCAATTATCACGGAGCTGGATTACCCCATAAACTGCCGGAACAGCGCTTTGCCCCTTAACAGGCGCGTTCCGAGCCAGCCCCCGCAGAGGGAGAGCAGCACCGCGCCGCAGAGAGGCAGAATCAGCCAGAGACGCCAGTCAGGCTCCCACGGGAAGTCGAAGACACGTGTCTGCAACACCGCCAGCGCCGTCTCGGCGCCAATCGCGGCCACCAGACCGGCAACCAGCCCCAGCAGCGCAAACTCGCTCCAGAGCGTCATCCGCAGCAACCGCTTCCCGGCCCCCAGCGTGCGGTAGACCACCAGCTCCTGATGGCGCTGACGCATGCCCACCTGCACCTGGGCCAGCAGCAACAGCACGCCGCAGATGGTCACCAGCACCACCATGACCTCCAGCGCGCGGCTCACCTGCTCCAGTACCTGTCCCACCTGCTTCAGGATCGCCCCAATATCCAGCAGGCTGACCGTCGGGAATTCCCGGTTAAGCTGCGTCAGCATGCCGTTGCCATTTTCCCAGCGGAAGCTGGTCAGCCAGCTTTGCGGCTGTCCATCCAGCGCCCCCGGCGGGAAGATAAAGAAGAAGTTGGGCCGCAGGCTTTCCCAGTCCACCTTTCGCAGGCTGGTGACTTTGGCGGTAAAGCCCTGGGTATCGCCGGTGAAGGTCACGCTGTCCCCGAGCTTCACGTTCAGGCGCGCCGCCAGCCCTTCCTCCATTGATACCTCCCCCACTTTCGGCGGCCAGGTGCCTGCCGTGATCGGGTTATGGTCGGGCCGTTTCTCCTGCCAGGTCAGGTTAAGCTCGCGGTTCAGCGACTCGTCCTTGTTCCCCTCCGTCGACCGCCCGTTGATTTGCGTCAGACGGGCGCGAACAATCGGATAAAACGACTCCGGGACAATATGATGCTCAGAGAGGAAACCCTTCAGCGGCGTAACCTGCTCAGGCGCGATATTGATCAGAAAATAGTTCGGACTTTCCGGGGGAAGCTGCTGCTGCCAGCGATCCAGCAGATCGCCCCGCAGCACCAGCAACAGGGCCAGCAGCATAAACGACAGTGAAAACGCCGACAGCTGGCTGAGCGTAGACCAGGGCTGATGCAGCAGACGATTAACGGCCAGGCGCACGGGCAGCGATTTCACTGTCAGCCTCTTCAGAACGTTGAGCAGTATCCAGCCCAGTACGCCGCACAGCAGCGCCAGCACAACCGCACCGGCCAGCACCGCCCACAGCAGCGTGCTGCCGCCCATCAGCCAGGCCAGCAGCCCCACCGCGACCGCAATAATCACCGGAAGGTAGAACTTCAGCGGCCAGACGTTCGCCACCACATCATTACGCAGCACGCGCAGCGGCTGCGTCGCGAGCAGCAGCCGGTAGGGCCGCAGCCCCACCAGCACCGAGATCACGACCATCGCGCCAATCGCCCACAGCCACGGCCAGAAGCTGGCGGGTGGCAATGCGTACGGAAGCACCGGTTTTAACATCACCATCAGCAGTTTTTCAAACAGCAGCCCTATGATTCCGCCAGTGAACACCGACAAAACCAGCAGCATTAGCCACTGGCCGACGATCAGCTTGCGCAGCTGCGCCCGTCCCGCGCCGAGGGTTTTAAGGATCGCCACCCGATCGTAGCGGCTGCGGCAGTAATGCCCCATCGCCACCGCCACTGCCGCTACCGCCAGCAGCAGAGTTAAGAGCGCCGAAAGCAGCAGGAACTGCTGAGAGCGCTCCAGAGATTTACCGAGCGCCCCCTCGTCCTGCTCCAGCCCGTACCAGCGGTGCTCCGGTTTAAGCTGCGGGAGCAGCCATTTTTCATACCCATCAAGCTGGGCTGGCGTGCCGCCAAACTTGTAGCGCCAGGTGACGCGGCTGCCCGGCTGGACAGCATGGGTTGCCGGAACATCCGCCGTGTTCATCAGCAGGCGTGGCGCAAGCTGGAAGGGGTTAAAGCCGGAGTCGGGCTCCTGCACCACCTCCCCGGCAATTTTGAGCGTGGCATCGCCCACGTCAATACTGTCACCGGCTTTCAGGTTCAGAAGCGCCATTAAACGCGATGCCAGCAGCACCGTGCCGGGCGTTGGTTTTAACCCCGGCGGACTGGTTTGTAAGTCACCGTACATCGGGTAGACATCATCCACGGCTTTCACGCTGGCGAGCTGCGGCGTGTCTCCCGCAAAGGTCATGGTCTGGAAGGTGATTTGCTCTCCCACCTTCAACCCTGCTTTGTGCGCTTCCTCAATCCAGCCCGGCGGAACAGGACGCGAGCTTTGCAGCGCCCGGTCCCCGGCCATAAATTCCCGGCTCTGCTGGCTGAGCCCTTTTTCCATACGGTCGCTGACGCTGCCGAGCGCCAGCACGCAGGCCACCGCCAGGCTTAACGCCAGCCAGACAATCAGCAGCGAGGGCGAGCGCCACTCGCGCCAGAACCAGCGGGCAATCATGCTTCCTCCTGAAGCGTACCGTTGACCAGCTGCAAACGCCGGTCGCAGCGGGCGGCCAGCTGCGGATCGTGGGTCACGAGGATCAGCGTGGTACCGTGTTCACGGTTAAGCGAGAACAACAGATCCGCGATTTTGTCGCCGGTTTTACGGTCAAGGTTGCCGGTGGGTTCATCAGCAAACAGCACTTCCGGGCGGCCATTAAAGGCGCGCGCCAGCGCCACACGCTGTTGCTCCCCGCCGGAAAGCTGTGCGGGAAGATGGCTGAGGCGCTTGCCCAGACCGAGCTGTTCCAGCAGCGCCTTTGCATGGGCGCGGCTTTCGCGACTCTTTTCACCGCGCAACAGCGCCGGGAGTTCGACGTTCTCCAGCGCGTTCAGCGTGGGGATCAGCATAAAAGACTGAAAGACAAACCCGATGTGGCGCGCACGCAGCGCAGCACGCGCCTCTTCATCAAGCTGGTGCAGCGGCTGCCCGACAAGATGAACCTCGCCGCTGCTCCCGTCGTCCAGACCGGCCAGAATCGCCAGCAGCGTGGACTTGCCGGAACCGGATTCGCCAATCAGCGCGATGGTTTCAGCGCGTTTGACAACGAGTTCAACTCCAGTAAGGATGGAAAGCTCGTGTTCCCCCTGACCGACGGACTTCTTAAGACGATGAACTTCAACACTGTTTTCCGCTGGCATTTGCCCTTCCTGTTCTTGATTCTGATGACCTTCCGCGCGGCGGCAGCGGACACGTTACTGATTCTCGGCGACAGCCTGAGCGCGGGCTATCGCATGGCGGCCAGCGCAACCTGGCCCGCTCTGCTCAACGATAAATGGCAGAGCAAGACGACGGTTATCAACGGCAGCATCAGCGGCGATACCTCGCAGCAGGGCCTGTCGCGCCTGCCAGCGCTACTCAAACAGCATCAGCCGCGCTGGGTGCTGGTTGAGCTTGGCGGCAACGATGGATTGCGCGGTTTCCAGCCTCAGCAGACGGAACAGACGCTGCGCACCATTTTGCAGGACATTAAGGCGGCAAACGCCCAGCCGCTGCTGATGCAAATTCGCCTGCCCGCTAACTACGGTCGTCGGTATAATGAAGCCTTTAGCGCGATCTACCCTAAGCTTGCCAAAGAGTTTGATATTCCGCTGCTGCCATTTTTCATGGAAGAGGTCTATCTCAAACCCCAGTGGATGCAAGACGACGGGATCCACCCCAATCGCGATGCGCAGCCGTTTATTGCCGACTGGATGGCAACGCGGCTGGCTCCTTTAGTTAAACATGACTCCTGATTAAGCGGAGATCCTGACAGGTAAAGTTATGCAAAAATCGGTCTTAATTACAGGATGTTCCAGCGGAATCGGTCTTGAAAGCGCGCTCGAATTAAAGCGTCAGGGATTTCGGGTGCTGGCGGCCTGCCGCAAACCCGACGATGTCGAACGCATGAACGGGCTGGGCTTTACCGGCGTGCTGCTGGATATGGACTCCCCGGAAAGCGTCGAACGCGCCGCCGATGAGGTGATAGCCCTGACCGACAATCGTCTGTATGGGCTTTTTAATAATGCCGGTTACGGCGTGTATGGCCCGCTGGATACGCTCTCGCGCGAAACGCTGGAAAAGCAGTTTTCAACCAACTTCTTTGGTGTCCACCAGCTCACCATGCGTCTGCTCCCCGCCATGCTACCGCACGGCGAGGGGCGCATCGTGATGACATCGTCAGTTATGGGTCTTATATCAACGCCCGGCCGCGGCGCCTACGCCGCCAGCAAATATGCTCTGGAGGCCTGGTCCGACGCCCTGCGCATGGAGTTACGTCACAGCGGCATTAAGGTCAGCCTGATTGAACCCGGCCCGATCCGCACCCGCTTTACCGAAAACGTTAACCAGACGCAGGCGGATAAACCGGTCGAAAACCCCGGCATTGCCGCACGATTTACGCTCGGGCCCGAAGCGGTGGTTGCCAAAGTGCGCCATGCTTTTGAGAGTGAACATCCCAAAATGCGCTACCCGGTGACGCTGGTCACCCATGCCGTTGGCTGGTTAAAACGTCTGCTACCGGGCAGGATGATGGACAAAATTTTACACGGTTGAGTTGAAGCGACAGTGCTCACCCCCATGTAAATAACAAACCGATAAAAGAGAAGGCCGCATGTCCGTACAGAATATCGTCAATATTACTGAAGCAAACCTGCAACAGATCCTCGAACAGTCGATGGCAAAACCCGTGCTGTTCTACTTCTGGTCTGAACGCAGCCAGCATTGTTTACAGCTGACGCCGGTGCTGGAAAGCCTTGCCGCGCAGTACAACGGTCAGTTCATTCTTGCCAAACTGGACTGTGACGCAGAGCCGATGGTCGCGTCTCAGTTTGGTCTGCGCGCCATTCCTACCGTCTACCTGTTCCAGAACGGTCAGCCTGTTGATGGCTTCCAGGGGCCACAGCCGGAAGAGGCCATTCGCGCCCTGCTGGATAAAGTCCTCCCGCGCGAAGAAGAGCTGAAAGCGCAGGAAGCCATGGCGCTGATGCAGGAAGGCAAATACGACGAGGCGCTGCCGCTGCTTAAAGACGCGTGGCAGCTCTCGAATCAGAACAGTCAGATTGGCCTGCTGCTGGCGGAAACGCAGATTGCCCTGCACCGTTCAGAAGACGCCGAAGCCGTGCTCAAAACGGTTCCCCTGCAGGATCAGGACACCCGTTATCAGGGGCTGGTCGCGCAGATTGAACTGCTGAAACAGGCGGCAGATACGCCGGAAATTCAGCAACTGCAGCAGCAGGTCGCTGACAACCCAGCCGATGCGGCTCTGGCAAGCCAGCTGGCTCTGCAGCTGCATCAGGTGGGGCGTAACGAAGAAGCGCTTGAGCTGCTGTTTAGCCATCTGCAAAAAGACCTCGCTGCCGCAGACGGTCAGGCGCGCAAGATGTTCCAGGAGATCCTGGCCGCGCTGGGCACCGGCGATGCGCTGGCGTCGAAGTATCGTCGTCAGCTGTACGCGTTGCTCTACTAACAAAAAAATGCCCGGTGGCGCTTCGCTTACCGGGCCTGGAAAAGTGCGGATCGTAGGCCGGGCAAACGCAGTGCCGCCCGGCATAATCACCGCACGTTTTTCAACTGCGTCACCACCAGCTGATGGCGCGCGTTGTAAAACTTCCGATAGGTCAGGTAACAGGCAATGATGGTGGACAGGCTTGCCGTTGAGAGCAGCATAAACGTCACCATAATCTGATACTTAATCGCTTTTACCGGATCGATACCGGCAAAAATCAGCCCCGACATCATGCCCGGCAGGCTCACCAGCCCAACCGTTTTGGCTGAATCTACCGTGGGGATCAGCGATGAGCGAATGCTCTCACGAATCAGCCGCGCGGAGGCCACTTTAGGCGTCGCACCCAGGCTTAATTTCTCCTGTAGCTGCTGCTGTTCACTGCTGAAGCGCTGGCCGAGATTGTTATAACACAGCCCAACGGCTACCATGGCGTTCCCGGCAATCATCCCTGAGATAGGGATAACCTGCATCGGCGTAAACTCAATTGAGCCGGAAAGCACCAGTACCGCCAGCGTTAATGCGGTTCCGGTGGTAATGGCGATAAACGACGAGACAAACGCCTTATCGATGTATTTACTGCGCTTTTGCGCGTTCCACGCCGCATTGAAGCAGATAAACAACACCATCAGCAGCGTCAGCACCGCGTGGTTGACGTTGAAAATATACTTCAGCACATAGCCGACAATAATGAGCTGAATCACCGCGCGGCAGATACTCCACACAATGTCCTTTTCCAGCCCCAGCTTTTCACGGTAGCTGACGACAATCGCGATCAGCACCAGCACCATCGAAAACGCCAGGGATTCGTTCGTAATATTGTGCTCACCCACGGTTTGCCTCCTGCATTTTTCCGCCATGCGGCTGGAGCGTCAGTACGTCATCCGCATGGGTAATTTCGTTAGCGTCATGCGTCACCCACAGCACGGCAATATTCTGCTCGCGGACGTAACGATGAATGATTTCATTGACGTTGCGCTTGTTGGCATTATCGAGCGCGCTGGTGATCTCATCGAGCAGTAACACCTTCGGTAAGAACTGCAGATTACGGATCAGCGAGACGCGCTGCTTTTCGCCGCCCGACAGTTCGGAAACGGACTTTGTCAGCGTGTCCGGCGGCAGATTGAAGCGTGCCAGGTCGGCGGAAAACCGTTCAGGATCGGGCGTCTTATGTCGGATCTGCCAGGGGAAAAGCAGGTTATCGTACACCGTGCTGTCGAACAGGCTCGGGGTTTGCACCGAATAAGAGACCTGCTGGCGGTAAGCCTCGGGTGAAAGCGTTGAAATATCCTTCCCCTCAAAGAAGATCTTTCCCGACGTTGGCGTGAGCAGCGACGCAATGATTTTAAGCAGCGTACTTTTCCCGCAGCCTGAGGGGCCGGTAATCAGTCGAAACTCGCCCGGCAAGAGGCTAAAACTGACATTATTCAGAATGGTGGTACCGCCTGTGCGGTAGCCCACGTCCTCGATGGTTAATACCGCGCTGTTATCCTTCATGTGATCTTCTGCCTTTATCCCAATAATGAGCAGTAGTTTACGGCGATGAGTGATAATAAAGCGACTTTCCTCGTATACTTAGGATCAACAAAAAGTGATTTCATTTCTGCCATAGCATGCAAAACAGGAGGTTTTTATGCTCATCGTTGTTCCTGTCCTTATCTTCGTTGCGCTGGTTATCGTCGGCGCAGGCGTCAAAATTGTCCCTCAGGGTTATCAGTGGACCGTCGAGCGCTTCGGCCGCTATACCAACACGCTACAGCCTGGCTTGAGCCTGATTGTCCCGTTCATGGACCGCATCGGTCGCAAGATCAACATGATGGAACAGGTGCTGGATATCCCTTCTCAGGAAGTGATCTCCAAAGATAACGCCAACGTTACCATTGATGCCGTCTGCTTTATTCAGGTGATTGATGCGCCGAAAGCGGCCTATGAGGTGAGCAACCTGGAGCTGGCGATCGTTAACCTGACGATGACCAACATCCGTACCGTGCTTGGCTCGATGGAGCTGGACGAGATGCTCTCCCAGCGCGACAGCATCAATACCCGCTTGCTGCACATTGTCGATGAGGCCACGAACCCGTGGGGGATCAAAGTCACCCGTATCGAGATCCGCGACGTGCGCCCGCCGGCAGAACTGATCGCCTCCATGAACGCCCAGATGAAGGCTGAGCGAACCAAGCGTGCCTATATTCTGGAAGCCGAGGGGGTGCGTCAGGCCGAAATCCTCAAAGCAGAAGGGGAAAAACAGTCGCAGATCCTGAAAGCGGAAGGCGATCGTCAGTCCGCATTCTTACAGGCGGAAGCGCGTGAACGTTCTGCAGAGGCGGAAGCCCGCGCGACCCAGATGGTATCCGAGGCGATTGCCGCCGGTGATATCCAGGCCGTGAACTACTTCGTCGCGCAAAAATATACCGATGCACTGAAAGAGATCGGCTCCGCGAACAACAGCAAAGTGGTGATGATGCCGCTGGATGCCAGCAGCCTGATGGGCTCTATCGCAGGGATTGCCGAACTGATTAAAGACAGCGGAAACGAGCGTAAAAAATGATTGAACTGATCGTCGCACATCCTCATGCGTTCTGGCTAAGCCTCGGTGGCTTACTGCTGGCCGCCGAGATGCTGGGCGGCAACGGTTACCTGCTGTGGAGCGGTGTTGCCGCGGTCATTACCGGCCTGGTCGTCTGGCTTCTGCCGCTTGACTGGGCGTGGCAGGGGGCGCTGTTTGCCGTGCTGACGCTGGTGGCCGCCTGGCTGTGGTGGCGCTGGCTGAACCGACAGGTAAGTGAACAGAAACCGCTGGATGCCCACCTTAACCAGCGCGGACAGCAGATCGTCGGCAAGCGTTTTACGCTCGACACCCCGCTGGTGAACGGGCGCGGGCATATGCGCGTAGGTGACAGCTCGTGGCCGGTGGTGGCCGACGACGACCTCCGCGCCGGAACACGGGTTGAGGTCATTGCGGTTGAAGGCATTACCCTGCGGGTAAAAGCCTGTTAAGCGTGGGTTTTGCGGTGGCAGCAGCCGGCAAGATTGTCGATAATCGGGCAGTCGGCGCTGTCATCACCCGGACAGGAATCCGCCAGCTGTAACAGCTGTTCACGCATCGACTGTAATTCGATGATATGGCGTTCGATCTCCGCCACTTTTTCCAGCGTGCGTTTTTTCACGTCGGCACTGTGGCGCTTCGGATCGTTAAACAGGTTTACCAGCTCGCCGCACTCTTCCAGGTTAAACCCCACCTGCCTTGCCTGGCGCAGTAACGTCAGTTCATCAAGATGCCGTTGCGTGTAGCTGCGGTAGCCGTTTTCACTGCGCAACGGCGGCGTTACCAGCCCTTTCTCTTCATAAAAGCGAATGGCTTTGCTGGTTAAGCCGGTTTTTTTTGCCACGTCACTGATATTCACATTTCCCCCTTGACCTTCCCCTTGATGGAAGGTTTAACCTTCATAACAGTTAGCGAAAAGCGTTACTCCGGTCAACAACTGACCAGTTCATTATACGGGAGTTTTGTTATGTCTCACACTATTGACCTGACGCTGGACGGCCTCTCCTGCGGCCACTGTGTCAAACGCGTTAAAGAAAGCCTGGAACAGCGTCCTGATGTTGAAAGCGCTGAGGTGACTATCGACCATGCCGCCGTGACCGGCAGCGCCAGCGCGGATGCGCTGATCGATACCATTAAACAAGCGGGTTATGGGGCGGAGCTGAGCCACCCAAAGGCTAAACCGCTGGCAGAGTCATCATCCCCGTCGGAAGCACTGACAGCGGCCACTCCTGAGCTTCCGGCAGCGGATGATATTGATGACAGCCAACAGCTGCTGATCAACGGTATGAGCTGCGCCAGCTGCGTCTCCCGGGTACAAAATGCCTTACAGGCGGTACCGGGCGTCGCACAGGCACGGGTAAACCTTGCGGAGCGTACTGCGCTGGTGATGGGCAGTGCCTCCGCCGCAGAGTTAGTGCAGGCCGTGGAGAAAGCGGGCTACGGCGCAGAGGCCATCGAAGATGATGTCGAACGCCGCGAGCGCCAGCAGGAAACGGCTATCGCCACCATGAAGCGCTTCCGCTGGCAGGCGATTGTCGCCCTGCTGGTGGGGATCCCGGTGATGGTGTGGGGCATGATGGGTGACAACATGATGGTCACCGCCGACAACCGCACGCTGTGGCTGGTGATTGGTCTGATTACCCTTGCGGTCATGGTGTTTGCAGGCGACCATTTCTATACCAGCGCCTGGAAGAGCCTGAAAAACCGCACCGCGACGATGGATACGCTGGTCGCACTCGGTACCGGCGCGGCGTGGCTCTATTCAATGAGCGTTAACGTCTGGCCGCAGTGGTTCCCGATGGAAGCGCGCCATCTCTATTATGAAGCGAGCGCGATGATTATCGGCCTGATTAACTTAGGCCATATGCTGGAAGCCCGCGCCCGTCAGCGCTCCTCCAAAGCGCTGGAACGATTACTCGATTTAACCCCGCCGACGGCCCGCGTGGTCACGGATGAGGGGGAAAAAAGCGTCCCGCTGGCGGAAGTGCAGCCCGGCATGACGCTGCGTTTGACCACCGGCGATCGCGTGCCCGTTGACGGCACGATAACCCAGGGTGAAGCCTGGCTGGATGAAGCGATGCTGACCGGGGAACCCATCCCTCAGCAGAAATCCGACGGCGATGCCGTCCATGCCGGCACGGTCGTTCAGGACGGCAGCGTGCTGTTCACCGCCAGTGCGGTTGGTAGCCATACTACGCTGTCGCGTATTATCCGAATGGTGCGCCAGGCTCAGAGCAGCAAGCCGGAGATTGGCCAGCTTGCTGACCGAATCTCGGCCATTTTTGTGCCGGTGGTGGTCGGTATTGCCCTGCTGAGCGCGGCGATCTGGTATTTCTTCGGCCCTGCGCCACAGATTGTCTACACCCTGGTGATTGCCACCACGGTGCTGATTATTGCCTGCCCATGCGCGCTTGGCCTGGCCACGCCGATGTCCATTATCTCCGGCGTAGGCCGTGCCGCCGAGTTTGGCGTGCTGGTCAGGGATGCGGACGCACTGCAGCGGGCCAGTACGCTGGATACGCTGGTGTTTGATAAAACCGGCACGCTGACCGAGGGGAAACCGCAGGTTGTGGCCGTGAACACCGCAGGCATCGCGCAGGAGGACGCGCTGCGTCTCGCCGCCGCGCTGGAGCAAGGCTCCAGCCACCCGCTGGCGCGCGCCATTCTCGAGAAAGCGAATGCTGCGGCCCTGCCGCAGGTCAGTAACTTCCGCACGCTGCGCGGGCTCGGTGTCAGCGGTGAGGCCGAGGGGCATACGCTGCTGCTGGGTAACCAGGCCTTACTCAATGATAATGGTATTGATACCGCGGCGCTGGAAAGCGAACTGAAAGCGCAGGCATCTCAGGGGGCAACCCCGGTTCTGCTGGCGGTGGATGGCAAAGCCGCTGCCCTGCTGGCCGTGCGCGATCCACTTCGTCAGGACAGCGTGGATGCCCTGGCGCGTCTGCACCGCGCGGGCTATCGCCTGGTGATGCTGACCGGGGACAACCCGACGACGGCAAACGCTATTGCGAAAGAAGCCGGTATTGATGAAGTCATTGCAGGCGTTCTGCCGGATGGCAAAGCGGATGCGATTAAGAACCTGCAACGCCAGGGACGTCAGGTGGCGATGGTGGGCGACGGCATCAACGATGCCCCGGCGCTGGCCCAGGCAGACGTCGGTATCGCCATGGGGGGCGGGAGCGATGTTGCCATTGAAACCGCCGCCATCACGTTGATGCGCCACAGCCTGATGGGCGTTGCCGATGCGCTGGCCATTTCGAAAGCCACGTTGCGCAACATGAAGCAGAACCTGCTGGGGGCATTTATCTATAACTCGCTCGGTATTCCAATTGCCGCCGGCATTTTGTGGCCGCTGACCGGCACGCTGCTTAACCCGGTGGTTGCAGGTGCGGCAATGGCGCTCTCCTCCATCACCGTGGTGAGCAATGCCAACCGCCTGTTGCGCTTTAAACCGAAAGATTGAACCTTGTTCTCGTACGCGCTAGCATGAACCTTTCCGTTTATGGAGCGCGTATGAGCCTGTTTAATCGTATAAAAACCTCGTTTCGCGCCCTCTTTCCCCGCCGTTATGCGTGGCCCGGCCTGGATATCTCCCTGCCCGGCGGTCAGCACCTGCATCTGGTCGGCAGCATCCATATGGGTACGCAGGATATGTCGCCTCTGCCCCCCGGTCTGATAAAACGGCTGAAGCGCGCCGACGCGCTGGTCGTCGAGGCGGATATTTCGGGCCAGGAGTCACCGTTTGCCGGGCTTGAAAGCGATCTGCCCCTGGCGGAACGTCTGGACGAAGCCCAACTGGCGGAACTGACGCGCGTCGCCGATGAAACCGGCGTGTCGATCTCTATGATTGACGCCCTGCCGCTCTGGCAAATTGCGATGGTGCTACAGGCCACGCAGGCGCAGCGACTGGGTCTGCGCGGTGACTACGGTATTGATTACCAGCTGCTCAATCTGGCAAGAGCGCGCAATCTGCCCATCATTGAACTGGAAGGAACGGACAGCCAGATTGCGCTCCTGCGTCAGCTTCCGGACGACGGCCGCATGCTGCTGGATGATACGCTGACCCACTGGCACACCAACGCACGCCTGCTGCAAACCATGATTGGCTGGTGGCTGGATGCGCCGCCAGCAGACGGAAAGCTGGCGCTGCCGTCAACGTTCAGCGAATCGCTGTATGATGTGCTGATGAATGCGCGCAACAATGCCTGGCGAGAGACGCTGCATGCATTACCTGCCGGGGAATACGTGGTTGCGGTCGGGGCGTTACATTTGTACGGAGAAGGGAATTTGCCGTCGCTGCTGAAATAAAAAAATGGCCAATATCTCTATTGGCCCGTCAAAGAGGAATTTCATCGTTTTTATTATGCCGAAGGAGACCTTCGGTTGAGCCGATTGTCGCTCAAAGTGACCATCACTGCCAATACTATTGCGCAAGATGGTGCTATTTTTTAGACAAACGTCAGGCGTATGCTGTTGGCATGATTTGTCTGTCGTAAGAAGGATAGCTATGACTCCCGCCGTTAAATTACTCGAAAAAAACAACATTTCTTTCCGGATCCACACTTACGATCACGATCCGAATGAAACCAACTTTGGCGACGAAGTGGTGCGCAAACTGGGGCTGAACGCTGACCAGGTCTATAAAACGCTGCTGGTTGCGGTGAACGGCGATATGAAACATCTCGCCGTGGCGGTCACGCCCGTCGCCGGACAGCTCGATCTCAAGAAAGTGGCGAAGGCGCTGGGGGCGAAAAAGGTGGATATGGCGGATCCGATGGTTGCGCAACGGACCACCGGCTACCTGGTGGGCGGGATTAGCCCGCTGGGGCAGAAAAAACGCCTTCCAACGCTGATTGATGCCCCTTCGCAGGAATTTGACACGATCTATATTTCAGGCGGCAAACGCGGGCTGGATATCGAGCTGGCGGCGGGCGATCTGGCGAAAATGCTGGACGCGAAGTTTGCGGATATTGCGCGCCGGGAGTGAAAGAAAAAGCCGGGTGGCGGCTACGAGGTAAAAGCAAAACGGTAACATGCGTTACCGTTTTTTGTGTTTGCGCCCTCTCCCGGTGGGAGAGGGTTGGGGTGAGGGCATCAGGCCGCACAACACTACTGCCAGCTCACCTCACCCTTCGGCTCATACGCGTTCACGTCAATCGGTGAATTCTGCTCGATGTACTGCTTCAGCACTTCCGCATCAATAAAGCCGGTATTCACATAGCCCGGTTTATTATCAATATGCGGATAACCGTCGCCGCCGGTGGCGTTAAAGCTCAACGTCGCCAGACGGTAGGTTTTTGCCGGGTCGACCGGTTCGCCTTTGATCTTCAGATCATTCAGCTTGCCGTCTTTTGCCACAAAACTGACGTTGGCAAACTGCGGATAGGCCCCGGAATCCGGCTTCATCTGCGCGACGGCGGTCAGGTAGTCAATCGCCTCTTTGCCGGTCATGTCGGCATAGACCACTACGTTACCAAACGGCTGCACCTTCAGGACATCCTTGTAGGTGATATTTCCGCCTTCAATAGAGTCACGAATGCCGCCCCCGCTCATCACGCCAAAATCAGCACCGGTGCGCGCCATTTGCGCCGCCAGCACCAGGTGTCCCATGTTGGTCTGCACGAAGCGGACTTTACTGCGGTCCCCCTCCAGACGACCATTAAGCGTGCCGATTTTCACGTCCAGCTGCGCTTTGCCTTTGTTCTGGAACGGTGTCAGCAGGGAGAGCATCTGCGGGTTCTCAGCGATCTCTGGCGTGTAAAGTACGCGCTCACTTTTCCCGTCCGGGTAAGTCACTTTCTTCTTCAGGTTGACCGGAATGAGCTGGTAGTGCACCAGTTTCATCTCGCCGTTACGGAACTCAAAGTCCGCCCGGCCCACGTATTTACCCCATTCGTGGGCCTGCACAATCCAGATACCGTTCTGACGGTCCGGTGCACACGGCGTGCCAGGCACGTAATCCACCTGTTTTTTATTCTCCGATGCCATGCACACCGGATCCTGTGAGTGACCCCCCACAATCATGGCCAGTGACCCTGCAGGCAGGCTGCGCGCCATCTCCACGTCGCCGGGTGCATTGGAGCCGTGCTCACCGTTGTCGTAGTGCCCCATGTGCGTGGTGGCGATAATCACGTCCGGCTTTTCGTTCTGCTGCAGTTCCTGAATCACCAGCTTCGCTTCGTCTGCCGGTTTGCGGAATTCAATATCCGTAAAGAACTCGGGATTGCCGATTTTTGCCGTATCGTCGGTGGTTAAGCCAATGACTGCGATCTTCAAATCCTGACGCTTAAACAGCGCCCAGGGTTTGAACAGCCGTTCGCCGGTGCTTTTCTGGTAAATGTTGGCGGAGAGGAAGGGGAATTTGGCCCATTTTTCCTGCTGACGCAGCACCGTCAGCGGGTTATCAAACTCATGGTTACCGACGGCCATCGCGTCGTAGCCAATCAGATTCATGCCACGGAAATCCGGCTCGGCATCCTGTAAATCAGATTCCGGCACGCCGGTATTAATATCACCGCCTGAGAGCAACAGCACGCTGCCGCCCTGGGCTGCCACCTCTTTGCGAATGCCGTCCACCAACGTTTTTTGCGCCGACAGACCATATTCGCCATATTCACTGCGCCAGAAATGACCATGATGATCGTTGGTATGCAGAATGGTGATTTTATAGGTTTTATCTTTTTCATACGCCTGCGCGGGCAGGCTTACCAGACCCCATGCGGCGATGAGCGCCAGCGCGACGCCCCGCTTCATTAACTTCATCTTCT
>NZ_JTLF01000185.1:0-25608 GCF_000798855.1 Enterobacter sp. ZOR0014
TGCATCCGCAGCGGGCGCAGCGGAGGTGACGGCCGCCACCATCTCAGCGAGGCTGGTATTTGAAGAGGTAGAACCGCGCATAAGCACATCTGCGATGCGTCCCGCGTCCGTATCGGCCAGGCTATACGCGGCCTGCGTGCTGGCGATCATATCGGCCGCTTTAGCCGCGTCGACACTCCCCGCCAGGCTGAGGTTGACCGTTGGCGCGGTGGCCGCAAGCAGCCCATCGGCGTCATAGCCTGAACGAGTCAGTTCGGTTTGTGCCCGGAGGACCGTATCTGCAGGTACTCCGGTGCTGGCGCTGACCTCCCGCGCCTGCTGGCGAATCGCCTCAAGCCGGGAATCCCCCTTCGCCAGGCCAAGGTTTGCCTGAATGGCCGACATCTGCTTTTCAAAGCTGATGCCAGGCGCCATAAACCGGGACGTCTGGTCAAAGCCCGCTTTTGCCATTCCCACCCCCGCAGTCGCCAGCTGGTTCACCCGCGCGACAACGCGTTTGCCTGACTCGTAGCGGTTCTGAACGGCACTCAGTCTCTCCTGCTGCTGATTGACGCGAGCCAGCGCATCCCGCTGTCGGTTAAGCTGCTGCGTTTTTTCACTGATTTGGGTTCGTAAACGACGCTCATCCGACGAGAGCGTGCGCGTGTTTATGCCTGCCTGTGTGAGTTCAGCGCGCTGACGCTGAACCGAGTAGCGCAGGTTGTTGTACTCAAGCTTAAGGTCGGCTGCCGATTTTCGGGCTGCGGACAGTGCATCAGCCTCTGCCTGGGTGGGGTTTTGCGTGTTTTTAAACTGCACCGCCAGCGCCGCTGCGTGCTGTTTCGCCCGGGCAACCGACTGCTCAGTCATGGCGAGCCGGGCGTTTGCTTTCCTGAAGCCATCAATCCGCCCCGCCTGCTCATCGAGCGCCCCCAGCGCCGTCTGTGAATCACGGATATCGCTTGCGAGAGTGCGGCTCGCGTTATGGAGAGCGTTAATCGGTCGGGTTGCCCGGTCGACTGCCTTAAGCAGCTCCTGAAGTCTGACATTATTACTCATGGTGGTTTCCGCTTCGCTGCAGCGCTTTTTCGCGCCATAAGAGGAGTTCGGTCACGCTCAGGGAGTACAGCTCTGACGGCGGCCAGTGAAAGATCACCGCGATATCCGCCATCAGATCGTCGACCGACAGGTTTTCGGGAAATTTCAGCGAGCCGAAGCCGGTGACAAAAAACCGATCACCTTACCTGCAAAAGAGAGCAGATCGCAGGCATCCAGGCGCGCGACCTCATGCTCGGTCAGTGCTGGTGAGGTCATTCGCGGCAGCACCTTGATCAGCGCATCGACATCGGATTGCGCCAGCGACGCCAGCGATACCCCACGCAGGGTTCCCGCATTGGGTTTTGCAACGGTCACTTTTTCAATTTTTTGCTCGCCGCGCAAAACGGGGCTATCAAGCGTGACGATGTGTGGGTTTTCACTTTCGTTCATGGTGGTCTCGTTGATATTTTCCATTTCGATACTCTTCAGAAAGTTAACTTACCGGCCGGCGATCCCGGCCGGTTAAAGGGTTACAGGCCGATGGCCTTACGGTGTTCTGCCAGGCGATCAACGCCATCGACTTTCAGCACCATGTTGATGATGTCGATTTCAATGATCTCTTTGCCATCGATGGTCAGCTGGTAGTACGCGCACTCGGTGGACATCTTGGTGGTGCCGCTCTCGCCCTGCTTGTTTTCACCGCCATCAAACTCTTTGTGACGGCCGCGCATGACGATTTCGACGGCGGAGATTTCGCCGGTATCATCGCGCTGATAAGAGCCGGTAAAGCGCAGAGGCACGCTGTCCGCGCCCGGAGAGGCATACTGTGCCCACAGTGCCGCGTCCGGCAGGCCGCCAACGGTCCACTCCAGCGCCAGGGCATCATCGTCCAGGCCAAGGTCAACAGAGACCGAGCCCGGCATGCCGCCACCGCGATACTTCTCCAGCTTGCGGGTAAGTTTGGGTAAGGTGACAGACTCAACAACGCCCATATAGCTCAGGCCATCGTTGAACATATTCAGATATTTCAGTTTGCGTGGTAACGCCATGCTTCAGCTCCTTAGCTATTAACCGAATCTGACAGGTCAGCCAGATAGGTATCGGTGATGCGCTGGCGCAAGGTCAGATTTTCCAGCGGCGGGACAGGGGTGTAGTCGTAATCGATATACAATTTCCCCGCTTTCAGGGTGGATGCATCGTTCGATTCAGGGTCATACCAGCAGGAGCCGTCAACGATATAGCCGTTGGTTTTGAGCTCGCGGAACTTGGCATTGATACCGGACACGATGTCGCGGATAAGCGTAGGGGTAATGGGTTTATCCATCGCCCATGCATGCGCTTCGGCCATGGTATCGGCCAGCACCTGTGCGGTACGGGTGTAGTTTTCAAAGACGAATAACGGATCGTCTGAACAGGTACGGTTGCCCCAGAATTTGAAGCCATCGTTACGAATCAACGTGGTGACACCGGCCTGGTTAAGCAGGTTGGCATCGGTCGCTTGCTCCTGCAGATCCCAGGAAACAGAGGCGCTTACGCCCGTGACGCCGTTGACGCCCACGTTCGACAAGGTTTTATGCCAGCCCATTGTCTGGTCGATTTTGGCGCGCAGGCCAAGGGCGCGAGCGGTCGCCCATGCCATCGTCGTCGCATTCGTGGTGGTATCCCATGCCAGAAAATCAGGGTGGATAACCATCAGCTCGCGCTGGCTGAAGTTTTTGCGGTACTCGATCGCGTCAGAAATGGTTTTACAACCCCATGCGCTGACATAGCCGAACGCGCGCAGGCTCTGGCACATTGCGGCCAGTGCGGTTGCCACTTCCTGAGAGTCCAGCCCCGGTACGCCGAGAATACGCGGCTTAACGCCGGTGACCGTTTTCGCGGTCAGAAGCGCCTTCAGGCCGGTGTATTTGCCGTTTTCGTCGGTAGTACCGATGATGTTAGAGATAGTCTCTTTCTGCGCCGCTTCAGGATCTTCCGGGTCGTCGATACCTTCGGCAACACGCACAACCACAACGACCGGCTTGCACTGGTCAGCGATAGCCTGGAGGGAAGCGGACAGCGTCCCCTGTTTACCAGCTTTCGCAATGGCGGATTGCACATTAGTAATGAGCACGGGCTCGTTAAGAGGAAATGTCTGTTCGTCAGCATCGCTGGCCGTACAGACCATGCCGATGATTGCCGTCGAGACGGTGGAAATAGTGCGGGTGCCATCGTTGATTTCAATGACTTCCACGCCGTGGTGATAGTCGCCCATCCGTTTAACTCCTTCGTTTAGTGGTGAGGCTATTGTCTGCGGAGAGCGTGATTGATGCGACGAATTGGGGTTGGGGAAAGGATTACACAACAAACGAAAAACCCTCCGGATGGAGGGTTCTGGTTATTTCTATTTTTAAGATTAATTTACTGAGGAAGAGCAGGAAATTTAACGGGTAATACAGTGATATCACAGGCTTCCAGTTCTTCAATATAATCAAGCCAGGCGTTTAATGTCTTTAATTGTGACTCGGTCAGTGTTCTACCTGCCATTAATTTGGTCTGCGGAACAACTATTTTTTCTCTTGCCTCGCTAAGTAAGCGTTCAAACTGCTCTTTGGTCTGTTTAATCAGCTCTTCCTGCGAATAGGTGAATGGGATGATCTTATCGCCATCGAATACCCAGCGTTTTCCTAAAACAAAAAAATCATCCGGCACACTGTTTTTTTCAATTTCCGAGACTGATAAATTTTCCGGAGCCAACATGGATGCATCCCAGGAAGCTGCAACAATATTGCCTTTGCCATCAAACATAAATTTCAAGGTGGTCGCCGAAAACTTACCCTGAGATCCATACCAGTCGTTTCCCTCTTCGTCGGTGAATACCATGATAGAAAATCCATCAACTTGTTTTGTCATTGCAGTGAAATTTTTCATTAACATTGAATAATTCTCCTTATGCAAAGGCCACAGTAACCCATGAGCCGCCATTAATCTGATACTGCAACGGACGAAGACGAATCCAGTAATTTGAACTACCCCGGTCAGCCCATGATGTCATCACCCCGCCAGCCATGCGCTCAGTATTCCCACGCTCGTTATATTCGGCAGATGCACCAAAACGAATTCCCGTTACATAGCTACCTTTTGCCTGATATCGTGCTTCGCTTTCTGCCTTCGCATACGAATCCCCCACCTTTGCCAACGTGACAACAGCATTACTGGCTTCATGCCTCATGTACGGCCTTGACGCATCACCATTCGCAAAGCCAGCATAAGAGACACTGTCGCGAAGCAGGAAGCGCGTATCTGCTAGCGTTTTGGTATAAAAACGGCCATCAAAATTAGCAAAATTGCCCGGTATAATTTGTCCTGGCGCAGAAAAATTACCGCTGGTATCCCATTTATAGTTAACGTCCTGACCGCCACTACCTTTCATGTGAAGATGCCAGGAAAGAAGGGTATCGGAGACAAGAGAACCCATGGAAAAAGCCCACGAATTGATCCCGGTAATACTTGCCTGTTGTTTTAACACTGGATGGTATTCACTCGATCCAGTGGTTGAAAAGGTGTTATAAAATGGTGCTTTTGTTTTGTACTGTTCTACCCATGCGTAAACACCACTATAACTTGCGGTAATCTCCTTCGAGGCATAAATGGTGTTACCTACAGTAAGCGGTGTTTCAGATTGCAACGCCCCGGTTTCAAGGCTAACCCGTAAAGGACGCAGAGCATTATAACCGCCGTAAGCATCGCCCTTATTGGTTAGCATCAGATAAAGATTATAACCATCGTTACGCCAGAAACAGCCATAGTCTCCATATGCAATTCGATAACTATTGGGTGAAAGAGATTGTACTTCCCCGTTTGAACGTAAAAACCCGCTAAATTGCCCCGCGCCGTTAGTTTGAAATAACAACGAACCATCTTTATTTCGCTGTGAGTAAAAATGGTAGCCAGTGTCATCCCCCAGTTCAACTACAGATGGCCGGTCTACATTACCCCAAAGGCGCAGGGCTGCATTCTTATCAGAGGTATTAGAGGAATAAAAAGAGAATTTTTTCATATTCCCCGCATAAAACCCGCCAAGTTGCGAGGTAATATTACCCCTCACTCTCAGGCCTGTACTCGCGCTAATCGCCAGTTCCTCCTGTGTATCGGTATTACCTGTTGCCAGGCGATACTCAATACCCTGCACGGTTTCATGCCAGATAGTATCTGATGCTCCGCCACGCATTTTACGCAGATAATTTTTATTGCCTGTCGTAGCGTTAGAAAGTGCGGTTAAGTTATAGGTTGACTGTGCTATAGAGTCTTGATTCAACGTTCCGGTCATACTGTCGCCTGACTTGCTGACTCGCTCGCTAGCATTTTTATTGGCAGCAACGGCGTTATCGTTTGCGACTTTAACCGCTTTCGGCGTCGCCGCCAGCACCTCAGAGACACTATCAATAGCGCTGCTTAGCTGGACAATTCCTTTGCGCGCAGTTGTCGCATCCACCGCGGTGTACTTACCATTTGCCAAATCGTACGCCGCCTTCACCGCTTTCGGCGTTGCAGCGAGCACCTCGGAGGCGCTGTCGATTGCGCTGCTGAGTTGTGTAAAACCCTTGGCGGCAAGGGTCGCGTCCGGATGGCGCCGCGACTGTTCATGCTCCGCGAGCTTACCGTCTACATAATCCTGCGACGCCATCACCGTTGAGGTGTCAATCGTCAACTCAACCGAAGAGATATCGCTCACCATAATGACCATACGTACAGTCTGTGCGCGTCCCGAGCCCTCTTCCAGCTTGGGCTTGTAGCTTTCTGCCATATTCCCGACCGCAATCAGCGTCCCGGTATCGTCATACAGCCCCATCTCGCGCATCCAGAAACCGCCAACCTCAGGAGGAATCAGCAGCTCCGCCACGACATAGTTTTTATTCTTTTTGTCCTGGCTGATTTTATTCAGCGCATGCCGCCAGACTTCATTGACGAGTTTCGTCTGGTTTGCGTTTGGCGCTGGCAACGCACCGCCACCGTCACCTACGGCCATCGTCGTAAAGTTCACTTTCTTGCCGTTCGGGACGGTCGCGGCAGCCAGTTTTTCGACACCGGCTTTGGTGATAACCGTTTTATATTTCACTGTCATTGTGCTCTCACTTATCCGGGATAAACCGTGATGATGTCGCCGTCATAGCTCAGGGCACCGGTGTAGAGATATCCCGGTATGTCCTGGATGATATTCAGGCCAATAAGGTGGCGGCTGGCAGGCTTTGCATCAGCAATAAGCCTCTCCATTTCGTAATACATTTCCTCGGTGATGCCCGTGTCTAAGACGCCGATATCAAGGCGAAAGGTGCCGGGCGGATCGTTGGTTTGCCACCATTCGGTGACGTTGATCAGATAGCCAAGCGGTTCCACCACACGACGCACGGCGCCAATCGTCCCCTTGTGGGCATGAATAAACCACGCCGCGCGAATCACATCCCGCCTGGTGGCTTCCGGCCAGTTCTCATCCCAGCGATCAACCGAAAACGCCCATGCCAGCCAGGGCAGCAGATTCGCCGGGCAAGTGTCCGCACTCCAGAGATGCCGCAGCGGAACAGGCGTATTTTCAATGTCTGCACAGGCGCGCGCGGCCGCCACCTCAAGAGATGACGAACCAACCGGTAAAAGGCGGGTATTACTCATCGTTCCCCCCCACGGTTACGCTGTAGTGGCTGCACCATGAAGCCTGAGTTTCATCAAGTACAATGTCAGCCGCGGGCGCGGTCAGCTCTACGCGTTGCACCCCTTCAACATGCAGTGCCGCGTAAATGGCGGACTTGCGAATATCGCGTCCAAGCCGATGTTGAGCCGTGATATAGGCCTGTAACCGGGCTCTTGCCGCGCTGAGTAAAGGTTCACTTTCAGGGCCGGGAAAAAGGAAAAGCGATGCCTCAATTCGGTAGTCAACAATGTTGGCCGACTGGACGGTCACACGGTCGGCAACGGGCCTGACGTCCTCATCGTTCAGCGCATTGCGAACAACGGCGAGCAGTTCCTCAGAAGCCACGCCGTTATTCTCCCGGGAGAGCACAGAGACCGTGACGTTCGCCGGCTGTGGACTGATAACGGAAATATCCGCCACCCGGCCATCTGCACTGCGACCGTGGAACTGATAAGCGCCCGTCGAACCGGCCACGCTCAGCCCTTCCGGCGCTTGCTGGATGCGCAAACGAAAGTCGGTATCAGACTCCATCACAGCTGGCGTGGGCGGAAACGTCGTATCGTCGGCGGGGGTAATGACCAGACGCGCAAGGTTAGCGTTAGCCCCAAGCTGGTCGAGATCGCGGCCGGCAGCGTAGGCCAGCATGACCGCACGCGCGGCCTCGTTCACGCGCTGGCGCCACATGACCTCCCGATAGGCGTTCTCCTGCAGCAGCTTCACAATCGGCTCTGATTCCAGCGTCAACGTCCGTGCAATCGCCTCTCGCTCCTCTTCCGGATAGAGCGAGACAAAGGTGGCCTTTCGTTCTGCCAACAGCGTTTCATAATCCACCTCCTCCACGACATCAGGCGCGGCGAGCTGGCTCAGATCAACAATAGCCATAGCGTTTAACTCAGTGAAATGGTGATAGAAAAAGATTGTCCGGAAGTCGGGCGCGTGCCGGTGATATCGACATACAACGTCCCGTCATTCTCCGAACGCTCGAAAGTGATGGCCGTCAGGCTGATCCGCGGTTCCCATTTCTGGATAGCGGAATAACATGCCGCCATGATTTGCAGACGCAGCGCAGGGCTCTGTGGCCTGTCGATCATCGCCGCCAGCAGCGAGCCGTAATCACGGCGCATAACCCGCGAGCCGACAGGCGTCACCAGAATATCGCGCACGCTCTGCCGGATGTGTTCTGCCTCTGAAATGCTGAGCCCGGTCTGCCTGTTCATCCCCCTGTAACGCACCGTCATTGTGTCCCCTTAGTCCAGCTTCCGCCGCTTTGCACACTGCCGTGCGCGTGGTTGTCCACCTGCACCCCGTTGGAGGTGAATTGACCGCCGGAATGCGCAATATTCCCGGCCATTACCCCGCCCTTCTGCACCTCAAGCGAGGCGGTAATTAACTTGTTGGTACACACCACCTCAGGCGTATCCAGCGTGATGCGGGACGTTGACGTCACCCGCACCTCCGGCACGGTGGCGGTCAGCGATTCAGAGGCGGTAATGTCGGCTGTTTTAATACCTGAAACCGTCAGCGCCCCGCGTTCGGGTTCGTACTCGATCACCGCGCCGTCAGGAAACGAGACGTGGAACGCATCAGGCGAACCGGACGGCGCCGGATGGTCGTCCGAGAAAATACCCGGTAGCACAAAGGCGGTATCGAGCTCGCCGCCGATGGCCAGCAGCAGTACCTGTTCTCCCTCGGAAGGGGCCCACCACACGCGCGAACGTCCCGCACGACAGGTTAGCCAGTTCAGCCAGGTGGTTTTCATCCCGCCGGTCTGCACACGACAAAGCCCTCTGTTGAGGTCAACATCGGTTACAACACCGATACGAATAAGATTGCGGATCGCGCGAGCGATGCCGTTCATGGAAGTTAGCGTATTCATAAGAAGAGAATGCCGTTCAGAAAGAACGGCAGCAACGAGACGGGGTTTGGTGCGGGATGAGACAACAAGCAGGCAAGACAACAGACCGCAGGCGGCCCTCAGCGCGGGGAAATTACGCCTCCCACTCGCTGACCAGCTCCCCGTTGATGTATAGGGCCTTCGGACGCGTGACGGGCTCCGGCAGCGGCGGTTCGGGGGAATACGTTGCGTGCAAACCGCCCTCTTCCTGAGAAACAAGAATGCGCTCGGTTAATTGTACTTTGATGCTGATATCCATCGTATCGTCATCGTTTAAAACGATCGTGAAGGAACAGCCGTTTTTGCGGCCTTCATCGAGGGTAAAAATGTCCGGCTGGTTTTCCCCAAGCCAGGCCACTACCGGGACGAAAACGCCCTCGCTGTCGCCGGAGAAGCTGTTGACCTTCGCATTCAGCTCATAGTGCTTTTCAAAGGAGAGCGAGGAGGCCAGCCGGGAATCGATATTGCCGCTGCCGACCGACATCTGCAGCCGATCCGGGTTTGCTTTCAGTTGGGGAATCGCGTCAATTAATGCCTGACGCAGGCTCTTGAGTTTGTGCATCGATTTTATCCTGACAGTCTTTAATGGTTTCAACCTGCAGCGCGCAGGCGATAAGGGCATACTCAAGCCTGCGAATATCTGCGCTGAGATCGCCGTTAGTGGCGGGTTCGCTTCCCGGCATCGGGCAGCGGCTCACCTTCGGGCAGGCGTTGTAAACAATGGGCTGCAGAGGCGCAGGCGGTGCGGGTGTGCAACCGGCGGACAGCATCAGGCAACTGAGTGGTATACCAGCGGCGTAACGCGTCATTTTCATTGAGTAATCTCCCGATAGTCGCTTCCCGTCTCGCGCGTTCCTCACTCGCAGTGAGCAGTTCTTCACGAAGCCTGACCTGGGCGACTTCATGTGTTCGGGCAACCCGTTGCGACAGGGAAAGCTGTTGGTTAAGCGTGGCGAGGACGTTTTTTTGTTCACTGGCAACCCGGTTCGCGCTGGCTAAGGAACGGGACAGCGTCAGGTTGTCATGCCGAAGCCACAGCGTGATAGCCAGCAGACCGGCCAGCAACAGCATCAGGACTTTCACGGCAGCCCCTTCATGCACCAGGCCTTCTCGCGGATACGACGATTTTCCAGCCCGGCATTTTTAACGCCATTCACATATACCCAGCGGGTAAGTTGCCCGCATGCCTGCGACCACTGTTTACGCTTAATAAACGACACCAGGGTCGAACGGCAGGCGGCGCCCGTGCCAACATTAAACGTGAAACTCACTAGCGCGTCGTAGACCCGGGGTGGCATCTCAACCGACGCGCACACTGCCAGCCGACGTTCAACATTGAGCACATCAGCGACCAGATTTACCGCTGCCTCACGCTCGGTAATATCCCGTGCAGGCACAACGTTTGCCGTGTGGCCAATGCCAGACGTCCAAACGCCAGCGCTACACCGGTAGGGCGAGAGGCGACATCCTTCGAGATCGGCAATCAACGCCAGCCCATCAGGGGACGTTTTCAGTAACCGAAAGTCAGGTATCAGCACCGCCAGGGCCAGCACGCCGGCAACGCTGCAACGCTTAATGATTGAGTTCACGAATACTCTTCTTATCGAGTCCAAGAGACTGGAGATAGCGCCAGGTTTTTCGTTTGAACCAGTAATTCGTCAGCGCGGTAAAAATGGCGCACAGACTTCCCACGTACAGCGCGACTTTTTCAGGAGACATCGCCCCGAACCAGGCCAGTGCCACGGCCAGCCAGTAGGCGATAAACGTGGTGATTTTCTCCAGGCTCAGTCCCATAGGTTTACGGATTCTTTTGTGGGGGCGCTATCAACCTCCGGCATCTCTACCGGCGTGCCATGAGGCAAGATAACGCCTGATTCGGCGAGGCCAGAATTGGCCTTCAGAACGGCTTCAACGACGCCTGCCGTGCGCCCATAAAAACGGGCGCAAATGGCATCAAGCGTGTCCCCCTGCATTGCATAGATCTTCATCAGACGCTCCCAACATCCGGTTTTCCAGGTACTGTAGAGTTTCCTGGGCCAGCGGCTTTTTCGCTATCGATGAGAGATGGGCAATCCCGGACACAACAGACCGTCCGCGAGCAACAATGCGCGGTTTAAGGGAAACGCAAAATCTGAATGAAGTGTTCGTTCCGGGTAATGACGCAGGGCTAGCGCCAGCTTTCATCTTCCCAGACTTCCCGGAGAATAGAATCCAGCGCCTCGCGATCGGCCTCCCTTTCAAGCCCCTGGAGCTCAACCCCCGTTACCGACCCTATTTTCACGGTTACCCGCGATGAGGGAAACAAGGCGCCTATCCTGCGGGTCAATTCACACTGAAATGCCTCGACGATGGACTGGCCAATCAGCTGATCTTTATCGAGCGTGATGTTCACCCGAACATTGCTCTCTTTTTTGATTCGTTCCGGAACAGGCGATGCCGAGAAAACAACGGTGAACGCGTTGTTCTTGATTAAATTTCCCCGCGCAATCTCAGCAATTAAATTCAGGGCAATTTCACGATCTCTCTCCTGACACGTTCCTTCTGTCGTCAGTCGCGCAATCATCTCGACTCGTTCAATCATGACTTGCTCGTTCAACTCTCTGTCCACACAACCTCCACCACGAGATACTGTATAAACATACAGTAGCACGTATTCATAAAAAGAGTGAAGCGAAAAATCAGAACACTTTACGGTATGTACATGATATCGATGGAGATTAGCATGCTCGCTGGGTTAACAGATCCGTTAAATGCCCAATACGTTCAAGGATTTTCCGCCTCTTTTCCTGATAAGAACACGCTGCCGGAAATAGCGCTCCGTCAGCTGCGCCTCGACACCATTTGGTGTGAAAGCGGCTGACGCCGCCCGCCATAAGATGCAGCGCCTCGGCACGGCTAATGACGATCCCGGTGGCGAGGCGTATCTCGTCAATCACCCTCTCAGGTATCCCGTTCTGTGGATCCCGCTCATAGACAACGGGGGTTCTCGCGCCAGGCCGAACGCGTTTGATGCGTTCGGTTAATGCCCGTCTCGCACGCCGGTTAAGGGGCTGTGAGAGATCGTTCACCGTACAGTTATTGACAGAACTCCGAGAGGGCACGGGGACATCCTGACGATCCACGGTCCGCTTCGGCACAATTTTCCACTGCGTGAGCCGGGTTAAAATCGGGCTGCCCGCGCCGACGGCGGAGTCGTACACGCCGCGGATGCAGATCGTTTCCTCGCCGTACTGGTTAAACCCGACGCGCGGCGCATACAGCGTGCGTACCTGTAAATCATCGCGACGGACAAATGGCCCGCCCTGCGCGGTGACGTAACCCGCCCAGTCCCCAGCGTCGGCAGCTTCATGGACGGCGGCAAACTCCACGCTCAAACCGCGCACGGCCTCGTTATCAGCCAGACGGCGCAGCTCGCGATAGACCGTGACCGGTGCCCCGCCGATAAACTGAAACTGGCGAATGTGCCAGCGTCCCGCCCAGGCTGAAACAGCAGAAGCCATCTCCTTCAACAGCCCACCGCTTTCATAATCGGTCTCACCATCAAGCGCAAAGCCGTCGATATTCTTTGAGATGTATTTGGCAACATAGCCGGTCGCGCTGCCCTTCAGGGGATCGATCGCCTCCGCGTGAAAACGTGCCTTTCTGGCACTTTCGCTACGCAGTTCTGTGGCCTCTTCCTGGCAGGCATAATCATTCATAATTTGGCGAACGTGCCCGACATCTTCCGGCAGCATAAACATCAGCATGTGCCAGTGGGGCGTGCCGTCGTGATGAGGTTCCGCAACGCGGATACCAAAAATTCGGCGCCCCTCACGGTGCAGCTTTGCGCGGATGCGCGCCCACAGACGGGTGAAGTAGCTTTGCGTATCCGCCGGGCTGGCCCCGTTCCACTTCGCGTTGGGGTAGCCTGATTTCACCGTCGCGTGATATGCCGAAGGCGCGGTTAAGGTATAGAACTCGCCCACATAGCCCAGTGCCTGGCAGATATTTTCAAACCCGCGAATGCGGGTCATCAGTTCACAGCGACGTATCGCCGGGTTGGCGACCGAGGTATCGATTTTTTCAATCAGGCTGATGCGGTTGCCCTCTTCATCTTCGAGTTCCATGCCCTTAAGAAATTCACGGGTGCGGCGCTTCTGCTCGCGCCATTCGGTCACGCAGCGCTTGCTCGCATACGCCGTTCTCATTTTGCTGACGTTGCCAAGGGCAATCTGTAAATGCTCGCGCCAGGCAGCCGCAATCCGACGCAATCGCCCGCGCCACCATGTCTCTGAAAACAGGCGGATCACCGCTGCGGCAACATCGTCTTTGTTGAAAAACGTCTTCGACACCCGTTCCCAGTGTGGAGGTGACACCTTAAACTGCCGGGCGATCAGGCCGGCGCGCTGATACCAGACGTAAAGCGTCTGGTATTCACCCAGGTCAGCATCATTTATATTCGCCAGCTCACCGCGAATAAAGCTGGCGATATCTGCGGCCAGCAGGTCGATATCCGCGCGGGACATATCCGCAAGTCGGTTAAAGCGTGCAACCAGATCAACCATGCGGGAAGCTAGATATTGCTGAAGCGGAGTGTCGAAATGGCCGTCAAACACGGCCCTGGCGACCGTGTCATGCAGGCCTGCGCAGGCATAGCGTTCAGAGACCAGCCGCAGACGGGGTAACATCCTGTTGCAGAAGCGGACCAAAAAGGCATTGGCCTGCGGGCTGCCCTGACGCTGTTCGAGGTCATCAACCGTGCGCCAGACGTCGAAACGCACGCAGTCAGGTTGCAGGGAGAGGGCAATCCTTGCCTCCCGTAGCGCCGCGAAAAAACGATCGCGGCGCTGCTGCTGGGCATGGGAAAGGTAAGGGCTGGCAATGGCCGACCGTGGAGCATTCCACGGATACGCAAATGACGTAGCCAACTCACCCTCCCCGGATATGTTTATTTTTCATCTCCGCAATCTCCTGGCAGGTGATGCACAAGGCCACACCAGGCACCACCATTCGGCGCGCCTCCGGTATCGGGGCCTCGCAGTCCTCGCAAAGGAAACGCGAGGGCGTTGCTGGCCGTCTGCGGGCGCTATTAATGTGCCGCTCTCTGTCTTCCTGCTCGCGCGCTTGCGCAAGATCGATAAAATCGGCCATCAGTGCAGCTCCTGGGATTCACGTTCGTAGCGGGCCGCCTCGTGGCACAGCAGTTCGGCAACGTCTTCTCCGCTCATGCCGGTTTTATAGATATGGCTTGCCAGCGCCTCCAGGCGCAGGGAGACCGCGAGGGCTCGCGCGCAGCGTTCCTCTGTTTTTGCCTCCGCCAGCAGGCGTTTCAGTTCCTCACTTCCGGTCGGATAAGGGCGGTTTTCACTGTTTCGCATCACGCGTTCTCCTTAAATTCAGGCAATAGAATGCCCGGCGGGTTTACGCCATTAGGTTTGTGGTTGGGTTATATCGGCATGGTCAGCCGTTCAGGAAATAAACTCACGACAGCACGAAAATGGTTCATGGCATTAATCAGCGCCTTTTTCTCCTCTGTCGTCAGCTCACTGATATCGCACTCATGACGGGCGACGGGTAATCTCGCCAGGAAAAAGATGGCGGCCAGCGCCCTGCCATTCTCCTCAAAACAGGGATCGCGCTTATCGCGCATCTCTGCCATAAACCGTGCCAGCTCTTTTCCGCTATCGTTCCCGTATCGGGCACGCAGTTCTGCGATGTGGTTAAGCCCGTTAAGACGAGCCCCCACGCTGAGTGGAACGCTTGCACGGGCAGCCTCTATCGCCATATCTCCCCTCGCGTAAATTCACGCACGCCAGTGCGCTGAAAACGGGCAGAGCACGGTTTTTTCCGCCGTTTGATGATTGCGATTTCAGATGCCATGCTGCATGATTCCCATTTTGATAATGTCTGCAATCAATAGTCTCTGTTTGCCAACGTCTGCTGCTGATTGCTCGAATTTGCAATGATATTAATACCCAAATGAGTATTAGTAAACACTCAAAGGAATATATTTTGATCTTAGATTCTCAAGTGAATAATGAAGAGTTACTCGATAGAATCTGTCAGGTATATGGTTTCACGCAGAAAATTCAGCTGGCACGCCACTTTAATATCGCCGCCAGTTCGCTTCAGAACCGCTACGCACGCGGTACCATCTCTTACGACTTTGCGGTTCAGTGCGTGCTGGATACCGGCGCCAGCCTTCGCTGGCTGATGACCGGACAAGGTGCGCAATTTGAAGGTAACCCCGCGCCGGGCGATCCTGTGTCAGTCTCCACATTCACACTCAGTGATGGAAGACTGGAAGAAAATACCACTTTGAGTATTGATTCTACTTTCTTTAGTAAACCACTGGCGCGCGGCATCGCCGTCCGGGCGGAAGGTAAGCTGCACTTTATCGAGAAAGAGGCATCGTTAACCGACGGCGTGTGGCTGGTTGAGATTGAAGGCACCGCCAGCATCCGCGACTTAACGCTGCTTCCGGGTAAAAAACTCCACGTGGCGGGCGGCAAAGTGCCCTTTGAATGCGGTATCGACGAGATAAAAACGGTGGGTCGCGTGGTGGGGATTTACAGCGAGGTGAGCTGAGGGCGGTTAGTAAGCATTCGCCGCCAATGGGGGCGCTCGCTTGCGGGCAGAACACGGATAAAGTGAGCGCGACACAACCACTCATTAAAGAAATCCCCCATCGCGCCGATCATCATCCGTGTGTATTATTTCCTGTAGCGTTGCCCACAACTACCCTTAACTCAAATACTTAAGCGCCAAAGCGAAAGGCATCATGAGCACACCGATCAAACGGCTAGAAATCATTAAAAATGCCATTGAACTGGAAGATGACGACATCATCCAGAGCCAGCTGACACGGCTGAAGAATGAAGCGTTTGACGATGAGCTACAGGCAATCGTCGTGGCGCTTGAGCAGAAGAATTACACCGCCGCCATCAGGGCCATTACCGCCTGGCTGCAGGGCCAGCGCGCCATCACCCCGTGGCGTGACCCGCAAGTGGCAGCCAGCAAGCTGGAGCTGAAGGCGCTGGAAGAGCGTCTGCGCGATCTCATCGATCGCCGCAACGCGCGGGTGCAGCAGCTTGATGAGTTCAACGATCTCTATTTCTCCCGTCTCGGCCCGCTGATGCAGCAGATCCTCGCCCTGCGTAAAACGCTGGCAGAGCTCAACCTGCGTCGTCAGCAGGCGGAAGCGCGTCGTCGCGAGGAAGATTACCGTCGCTGCCAGCGCTATATGGCGCAGGCGGTGGAGGTGCTGGCGACGCTCACCCAGCGCTGGCGCGATCTCCCGGCCGACTCCGTGCAGGCGGCTGAGGCGCGCAAGCATCTGGAGCAGCAAAGTAATCTGATTGCTAATCTGCTGGCCGAGGCGCTGGAGCTGGAGAGCGGCTTAACGCGCGAAGAGGAGCCTGCTCGCCAGGCGCGTGACGAAGCCAACGAAGAGTACGAGAAGTATCGCGAGCAACATCACGATGTCGAAATGCGGCTGCGCAAAGGGAAGCACCTCTCTGAAGAAGATCAGAACGAACTCAAGCGTCTCTGGCGGCAGGCGAGCAAACTCTGTCATCCGGACCTGGTGGCGGACGACCTGAAAGAGGAAGCCAACGCGATGATGGTGCAGCTCAACCAGGCCAAACAGCGTGGCGACGTCAAGGCTATTCGCTCGCTGGTCGCCCGCCTGCAGCAGGGCTTCGAGCCGCTGATGGCCAGCGACAGGCTGAACGATCTGGAACGTATCCGCAAAAAAATGGCGCAGGTACGCGAGCAAATCGACACCTTAGTGAACGAGCTGGCGGAGCTGGAGAAAGAAGAGTCCTGGCTGCTGGTGTCGTCGCTGAGCAATATGGAGGCGTACTTTGCTCAGCAGGAGAAAGCCCTGCACGAGGTTCGCGCCTCGCTCGAACACCAGGTGAACGAAGCGCAGATGGATTCAGCAGCCTGATTATTTAGCGTGCCAGTAGGCGCTGGCACGCACCAACTGTTGATCAATCGCGTCAGTGTCAAACTGACGGCTCAGGCTTTTTACTACCTTTCCTTCCCCGGTCAGCCAGATAAAGTACTCTTCCGCCGGAACGGTCAACGCCGCCAGACGATCCGCCACCGCCTGCTCGCTGTGGCCCACTACCCAGGTGATGTCGACGTCGCTCAGGTGCGCCAGATAGTCCTTATATGCGTCGTTCCCGACCGTTACTACCGCGTGAATTTCTGGGCGAACCGGCAGTTTAGCAAGACTCTCTAAGCGTCGACGTAGCGCAGGCATACCGGATTCATCACACACGTACAGTTGCCAGGCGTAATCTTCCGGCACCACCAGCGAACCGCGCGGCCCACCAATGGTCAACGTGTCCCCCGCTTTCGCCTCAACCGCCCAGTTGCTGGCAATGCCGCCGTCATGAATGAAGAAATCGAGCACCAGTTCATGGCGAGACTCATCATACAGCGGCGTATAGTCGCGCGTCTGCGGACGCACGCCGTCGCCCCAGTCGATGCCTTCATCAGTCACCACGGGCGGCACAAACACCGCCCCCGGTGCCGGGAAAAAGACTTTGGTGTGGTCGTCGAAGCCGCGGGAGCTAAATCCCTCCAGCGCCTCGCCACCTAATACAACGCGCTGGAAACCCGCGCTCACGCGTTCCACGCGGAGCACCGTCAGCTCGCGAAAACGCAGATCATTACGAACACGCTGTGGGTAACGGGTAGATGCCATTTTTAGCCCCCTCTCTGATGAATACGATATATCTAAATTAATTTTTAAATGATAATGATTCCTAATCATTAAAAAAGCAAGATCTTTTAGATTGCATCTGAATATATCTTAGATATAGTTTAGATATATCAAATTGAAGGAATTACTATGCGACACGAACATGATGGCGGCGGACGCCGACCGCGCTTTTTCGGCCACGGCGATCTGCGGCTGGTGATTCTGGATATCCTGACCCGCAATGCGAGCCACGGCTATGAGCTGATCAAAGAGATTGAGAACCTGACCCAGGGTAATTACACCCCGAGCCCTGGGGTGATCTACCCGACGCTGGATTATCTTCAGGATCAGACCTTTATCACCATTACGGAAGAAGAGAACGGCAGAAAGCGAATTGCGATTACCGTGGCGGGCCAGCAGTGGCTGGATGAGAACCAGGAACAGCTTGAGCACATACAGGCACGCATCAAAGCGCGTTCTGTCGGCTTTCAGCTGCGCAAAAACCCGCAGATGAAGCGGGCGCTGGATAACTTTAAAGCGGTGTTAGACCTGAAGGTGAATCAGGGAGAGCTCAGCGACGCGCAGCTTAAGCAGATTATCGGCGTCATTGACCGCGCGGCGCTCGAGATCTCCCAGCTGGATTAAGCCGGAGCGTGTTCGCTCACGCGGAAGACGCGTACCAGCTCTTTCAGGTGCATCGCCTGTTCGTTAAGCGATGCCGCCGCGGCGACGGACTCCTCCACCAGCGCGGAGTTCTGCTGGGTGGTGGCATCAATCAGGCCAATCGCGCTGTTAATCTGCGAGATCCCTTCCGTCTGCTCATGGCTGGCCTGGCGGATCTCACGCAGGATGACGTCCATCTCTTCCACGTTGCCCACCATCCCGTTGATCAGTGCGCTCGCTTTTTCCACCAGGTTCATGCCGTCCTGGGTCTGACTGGTGGAGCTCTCAATCAGCTCACGGATTTCGCTGGCCGACGATGCGCTCTTCTGGGCAAGCTGGCGCACCTCACCGGCCACCACCGCAAAGCCACGACCGTGCTCACCGGCGCGCGCTGCTTCCACGGCCGCGTTCAGCGCCAGAATGTTGGTCTGGAAAGCAATGGCGTCGATCAGGTCGATAATGTCGGACATCCGGTTCGACGTCTCGTTAATCAGGCGCATTTTGCTGGTCACCTGCTTCATCATCTCACCGTTGTTTTTGACCACCGTGGCAGCATCTGCCGAGAGGTTGGTCGCTTCGCCAGTGTGCGAGGCGGTGTTTTTCACCGTCGCGGTGATCTGCTCCATCGAGGCTGCTGTCTGTTCAACGGAACTTGCCTGCTCTTCCGTGCGCGCGGCGAGATCCTGGTTACCCGCAACGATCTGCGCGGCTGCGCTGGAGATATTCTCCGAGCCGGTTTGCACCTGCTGCACAATGTCCAGCAGACGGTTTTTCATCTCCATCAACGCATGCAGCAGTAAGCCCGTTTCGTCTTTGCCGTGCGGCGTGATGCTGCCCGTCAGATCGCCCTCTGAAATGGCCTTCGCAAAATTCACCGCCTCGCCGAGCGGACGGGTGATAGCGCGAACGATAAACCAGCCGATCAGGCTGCCTGCCGCGACGCTAAAGAGGGTGATGAGGATCAGCAGCAGTCGGTTAGACCTGAAATCCCCTTCTACCTGCGCGCCTGCACTTTGCATCTCGCTGTTTTGAATGGCAATCAGCTCCTTCACTTTCGCTTTATAAGCCTGCTGCACGGCAAGGGTGGTGGTCATCATCTCTTGAATGGCACCCGCACGATTGTTGTTCTGCACCGCCTGCAGGATGCGATAGCGCGAGTCCAGATACTGCTGGCGCACGCTACGGATATCCGCCAGCACCTGCTGAGACTTTTCATCCTGCAACGCGTTGTTCAGCTCGCCCAGGATCACCGTGATGTGCTCGCTGATCTCTTTCAGGTGCTGCTGAGATTGCCCCGTGTAAGTCCCCTGCTCGTCCAGCAGCATCAGCTGTTGAGTGCTAATAAATTCCTGGAAGTTATCGATTAACTGGTTCGCTTTTACCGTGGTCGGATAATCACGGGTAATAATGGATTGCATCCCATTATTTGCCCGGTTCAGACTCAGCAGAGACAGGCTCGCGCTGATTGCCATCAGGACAATAAAGAACCCAAACGCCAGAAATAATTTCGTGCCGATCTTTACGTCATGTAAGAACATATTTACTCCATCGATGTGATTATTTCTCAGACGATCGCTGTTATCGGTAACGAATTCGCTAACTTTATGACTTTGATCGTTTTTTTATTTCATAACCATCACAATGGATAGGCAGAGACTATTAATTTCGTCTCATCGATCGTTACCAGACCACCAGAAGCGTGTTTTGCAAAACAGCATCATGGGAAACTGACTTAGGCAGGAATAAATAACTGAGGCACTTTTTTTAGTTATTTAATATTATATTAACAATAAAGCACATTAATAGTCACAAGCAGCCATAAAAAAGCCGTTTATTCCTTACTGAATAAACGGCTTTTCCGGAACTTTACTGACTCAATGGAGCACGGTTACCGCATCCTTCAGACGCCCGGCACGGTGTTTCACCATGGCAGAAATGTGCGCGCTCTCCTCGACCAGGTCGGCATTTTTCTGCGTGATGCTGTCCAGCTCGGCCACCGCACGGGTTAATTCTGAGAGCCCGGTGGCCTGCTCGGAGGTGGAGTGACTGATCTGAGCGATAAGCTGCGTCACGTTTTTCACCTGCTCGACAATGTCATCCATCGTGCGGCCAGCGGCGTGCACCTGCTCGGAGCCGGACTGCACTTTGCTGGCGCTGGCATCGATGAGTTTACGAATATCGTTAGCCGCACTGGCGCTGCGGCTGGCGAGATGGCGGACTTCGCCCGCGACCACGGCAAACCCTTTCCCCTGCTCACCCGCCCGTGCCGCTTCAACTGCCGCATTGAGCGCCAGGATATTGGTCTGGAAAGCGATGTCGTTTATCAGGGAGGTAATCGAGCCAATTCGCTGCGTGCTATCGGCGATGTCATCCATGGTTTTGACCACGGTCTGCATCGCATTGCCGCCCTTCGTCGCCGCACTGCTCGCGGCAACGGAGAGTTTATCCACCTCGGCGGCAGTTTCAGAGTTGCTCTGCACGGACGCGGCCATCTGGTTCATCGTTGCGACGGTCTGCTGCACATTCGCTACCGTCTGACGCGTACGATCGTTCAGATCTTCATTACCCCGGGCCAGCCTGTCGCTGCCGTCACGCACGCTCACCACCTGGCTCGAGACGTCGTTGATCAACCAGCGGCACATCAGCCCAAGCTGGCCTATCGCGCGCAGGGTCAGTCCCAGCTCGTCACTGCGGTTCAGATGCTGCACGCTGTTGCGCTCCCCGGTAGCCACCCTCAGCGCCTGTCGCGCCACGTTTTCGACCGGACGCACAATCTGTTGCTCAAACAGCAGCGTCCCCAGCAGCATGACCACCGCAGCCGCAACGAGCGGCATCCACCCTGCGGAGGTGGCGACCAGCGTGGCGGCGAGGACGGCAAAAAGCACCGCCATTACGCTACGCACCCGCCAGCGCAGCGGCATGGCCGGCAGTTTACCCAGCCAGCCCTTTCCCACCACCAGTCCTTTATGAATACGTTTCTTACAGCTGCCGTCATTCAGCGCGCGGTAGAGCGGCTCCACGGTGGCTATCTCTTCCGCCGTGGCTTTGGTGCGGATCGACATATAGCCCGTCACCTTCCCGTGACGCACCATTGGCACCGCATTCGCGCGCACCCAGTAGTGGTCACCGTTTTTGCGCCGATTTTTGACAATCCCGCTCCACGGTTCCCCCTGTTGCAGGGTGTACCACATATCGGCAAAGGCGGCTTTTGGCATATCAGGGTGGCGCACCATATTGTGCGGCTGGCCCGTCAGCTCATCAAGCGGGTAACCGCTCACCTGCACAAACGTGTCGTTGGCGTGGGTAATGTAGCTGTGGATGTCTGTGGTAGACATTAAGGTGGTGTCATCGTCCAGAGGATATTCATTCTGGGTGACATAGGTTGGAGAGGACATTGTGAGCATCCCTTGCAGGTTATTTGAATGTTAAATTTGTGGGTAATTGTTTTTTCGGCGGTAACCAATTTATCTTTAGTTGTTAAACTTGATGGAGATCGCAGATTTCACTTAAACCGCACTTTTTGTGAGAATTTATAATTCATTGATTTGAAATACTTTCTCTTGGAAATTACCTGCAAAGCATGACATGTTAACGCCCGCTTAAGTGGCATGCATTGCACTCCTTTCGTGCAATTGCGCTTTTATGCCCCGTCCTGCACGTGCTGTGCCTTATCGCTAAATCCCGTTTCGGTTGTATCGGCATGATTAAATATTGTGCAACATTATTTTAACCTGGCGTTTATCCCGATTTTCGTTAAGTCCTCTGAAGTGGCGTAATCCCTGCAATACTTAAACCAGTATCATGTGATACGCGATCCCCGGGAGCATATTTTGAACAGGTTACCTTCCAGCGCCTCGGCTCTTGCCTGTACCGCGCACGCATTGAATCTCATAGAGAAGCAAACGCTCGATCATGAGGAGATGAAACAACTTAACCGAGAGGTCATCGATTACTTTAAAGAGCACGTCAATCCAGGATTTCTGGAGTATCGCAAATCTGTTACCGCCGGCGGGGATTACGGAGCCGTAGAGTGGCAAGCGGGAAGTCTGAACACGCTTGTCGACACCCAGGGACAGGAGTTTATCGATTGCCTTGGTGGTTTTGGTATCTTCAACGTGGGGCACCGTAATCCAGTTGTGGTTTCCGCCGTACAGAATCAACTTGCGAAACAACCTCTCCATAGCCAGGAACTGCTCGACCCGCTTCGCGCCATGCTCGCGAAAACGCTGGCGGCCTTAACGCCCGGCAAACTGAAATACAGCTTCTTTAGTAACAGCGGCACGGAATCGGTCGAAGCGGCGATTAAACTCGCCAAAGCGTACCAGTCGCCGCGTGGGAAATTCACCTTCATTGCCACCAGCGGCGCGTTCCACGGTAAATCCCTGGGCGCACTGTCGGCGACCGCTAAATCCACCTTCCGCAAGCCGTTTATGCCGCTGCTGCCGGGCTTCCGCCACGTGCTGTTCGGCGACATTAACGCCATGCGCACCGCGCTGAGTGAATGCCGTAAAACCGGCGATGACGTGGCGGCGGTGATCCTGGAGCCGATTCAGGGCGAAGGCGGCGTGATCCTGCCTCCGCAGGGCTATTTGCCTGCCGTGCGTCAGCTGTGCGATGAGTTTGGCGCCCTGCTGATCCTCGACGAAGTCCAGACCGGGATGGGACGCACCGGCAAGATGTTTGCCTGCGAGCACGAGAACGTTCAGCCAGACATTCTGTGTCTGGCGAAAGCGCTCGGCGGCGGCGTGATGCCGATTGGTGCTACGGTAGCCACCGAGGAGGTATTCTCGGTGCTGTTCGACAACCCGTTCCTGCATACCACGACCTTTGGCGGTAACCCGCTGGCCTGTGCGGCGGCGCTGGCGACCATCAACGTGCTGCTGGAACAAAACCTGCCTGCGCAGGCAGAGCAGAAAGGCGACATGCTGCTGGATGGCTTCCGCCAGCTGGGCCGGGAATATCCGGATCTGGTGCAGGATGCACGCGGCAGAGGGTTATTGATGGCAATTGAGTTTGTCGACAATGAAATCGGCTATAGCTTCGCGAGCGAGATGTTCCGCCAGCGGGTACTGGTGGCCGGAACGCTCAACAACTCGAAAACCATCCGTATTGAACCGCCGCTGACGCTGACGATTGAGCAGTGCGAGCAGGTGCTGAAAGCGGCACGTAAAGCGCTGGCAGCACTGCGTGTGAGCGTGGAAGAGGCGTAAAAAGCGCCGGGTGACGCTACGCTTACCCGGCCTAAGCAAGCCCGGTAAGCGTTAGCGCCACCGGGCAGTTTTTTATCGGTGAAACTCCGCCACCGTCATGGTGAAGCGAAGCACGGTATCGCCTTCATTCCCGTAGCCGTGTGCGGCTTCCGTTTTCGCCACCGCCGACGCGCCAGCCTCAACCTGCGTCACCGTCTCGCCCACCGTCAGCGACAACACCCCCTCGTTTACGTGTAGCAGTTCACATGTGCCTGCCGGGTGCCCCGGTGAAGAGAAGTGTTCCCCCGGCTGCATCTCCCACTGCCACAGTTCAATCATGTCCGGGCCAGCGGTACCCGCCAGTAATCTGGCAGAACCGCCCTTTGCGCCCTGCCACAGAACCGGGATGGCCTGTTTTTCAATAACATGCACGACCGGTTCGCTGGAGACGTTAACAATATCCGCCACGGAAACGCCCAGCGCGGCAGCCAGTTTGCACAGGATAGCGATACTGGGATTGGCGGCCCCCTTTTCGATTTCCACCAGCATGCCTTTGCTGACGCTGGCGCGGCGGGATAGCTCATCCAGCGACAATTTTTTATCTTTACGCCAGTTGCGGATGCGGTTCGCCACGGCCAGGCTTACCTGGGCAACATCGGCCCCCTGCTCAGTCATTATATTGACTTTATCAGTCATTGGTCACTACCATGGTATAAAACAGTCGATACAGGATTATTTATGTCTCTCGTTACGCCGTCAATAGACCCGCGTCTTGCCGGGATTGCCCCGGGCTTTCGGGCGCTGAGCATTCTGGTTGAAGCCGCACAGATTACCCATCCAGAAGTTGCCCCCGCCGCGCTGACGCAGGCTTGCCAGCAGGTGTTGAATGATGATGTGCAGTGGGCAGAAGCGCATCTCGCTGCCTGGGATGAGGTATTTAAAAACTTTGGCGCGAAGCCAAAACGTACCCCCTGCTCGGCCTCCGCACTGCGAAAGCGGGTGCTTAAAGACGGTTCGCTACCTTCACTCGACCCGGTGGTGGACATCTATAATGCGGTCAGTATTCGCTACGCCATTCCGGTAGGGGGCGAGAATCTCGCGGCCTATTCCGGTGCGCCGCGCCTGACGCTGGCCGAGGGCAATGAACCCTTTGACACCCTGAAAGAGGGCCAGCCGGTGGTGGAATACCCGGATGCTGGCGAGGTCATCTGGCGCGACGATATGGGCGTCACCTGTCGTCGCTGGAACTGGCGACAAGGGATACGCACCCGTCTTGATAGCCAGGCGCAGACCATGTGGTTTATTCTCGAAAGTCTGCCAACGATGCCGTCAGGTGCGCTCGAAGAAGCGGGCGAGGAGCTGGTCAGCAATCTGCAACGATTAATGCCAGGCGCAACGGCTCAGGTTCAACTGCTGGAACTGTAAGAGGACAACACGATGTTTCACGGGTTAAGTGCGTTTCCGTTAACGCCCCTGAAAGAGGGGAAGTTTGACGAGCAGGCCTTTATCAACCTGCTGCGCCCCCTGATCGACGCGGGGGTGGATTCGCTGGGTATTCTGGGTTCAACGGGCAGCTATGCCTACCTCACGGTTGAGGAGCGCACGCATATTACCCGCTGCGCGGTGGAACATGCCAATGACATTCCGGTCATGGTCAGTATTGGCGCACTGAGACTGGATGACATTCTGCGTCTGGCTGAGCACGCGCAGAAGGCGGGAGCATCCAGCGTGCTGATGGCACCGGTGTCGTACCAGCGTTTGACGACGGACGAGGTCTATTCGCTATATGAGACGGTAACTCGCCAGCTCTCCGTCCCGCTGTGCGTTTATGATAATCCCGCCACCACCGGGTTTGAGTTTAGCGACGAGCTGATGTTTGCCGTGGCGGCGCTGCCCAATATTGGCTCGGTGAAAATGGGCCACATGCCGGAGGATGTGTCGCAGGTGCGGGCGCGTCTTCCGAAGACGGTCACGCTGGGGATAAGCGGCGACTGGCGGGCAGCATCCGCCCTGCAGGCCGGGTTTGACGTCTGGTATTCCGTCGTCGGCGGGCTGTTCCCTCAGGCGGCACTGGCAATTGCGCACTCGAAAGACAGCATGGAATCAGAACGTCTGGAGCCACTGTGGGCGCTGTTCCGCCGTTACGGCAGCGTGCGGGTGATGGCAGCGGCAGCCGAGATGATGGGAAAAGTGGAGGCACCGGCGCTCCCCTTCCCACTGCAGGCGATTCAGGGTGAGCCGCGCGAGGCGCTTGCTGCGATCCTGGCGGATCTGAAGCTGGCCTGAACAATGCCGGGTGGCGCTAGCGCTTACCCGGCCTACAAAGCCTTCACTACGTTTTCTACTCCGGCAACAACCCCACAAAACTGCGTTTTTTGCGCGGCTCCGACATCAGGTCCTCAAGCTTATCCACGCACGCCAGATAGTGCGGCGTCTGCTTATGCGCCAGCACCGCCGCTTCGTCTTTATAGGCTTCGTAGATATGTTC